>JAHWKB010000347.1 GCA_019348115.1 Actinomycetota bacterium
CAGCTGAGCTGCGACGCCCTGCGCAGCTGAGCTGCGACGCCCTGCGCAGCTGAGCAGACGACGCGAGGAGGGCCGGGCGATGCCCGGCCCTCCTCGCTGAGCGGCGCCACGGGGGACGGCGTCGCCCACGTTCCTCGGGAACGGATCAGCCGTCCTCGGCCGTCCGTCCGTTGCCTGCCTGCTCGGGACGCTCCGCCGGCGGGGTGTCGCCGGGAGCTCCGGCCTCCGCGGCTCCGGCTTCCCCGCCCGCTCCCTCGGCCGCGGGCGGCGCAGGTCGCGTCGCCGGCGCGTCGGGGCGGTCGGCCGCGGGCGTGTCGTCGGTCCGGGCCGCGTCGCCCGAGGCGGGGGGTGCGGGACGCTCGTCGGCACGGTCCTCGCCGCGGACCTCGCCGCCGGCGTTGCCCCGCTCGTCAGCGGCCGGCGCCTGCTCGGGCGTCGCCGGACGACCGTCGTCCTTGTTGTGGCCCGGCGCGTCGCCGGCCTTGCCCGGCAGCACGACGTCCTCGCCGGTCGAGTCGAGGAGTGCGGGGACGCCGCCCTCGCCGACGCCCGGTCCGTCGCTCGGGTCACCCGGCGTCTCGGGCGTGGGGAAGTTGATGCCCACGAGCCCCGCGGCGTCGGCCACGACGGCCTGCGCCGGAGCCGGGAGGTTGTTGGTCGCGGCGAGCCCCGTGCCGGTCGCGGCAGCGGCCGCGGTGGCCGTGAGGGCGATCTTGACGGCACCGACGGCCGCGATGCGGCGGGCACGACGCGCCCAACGGTCGCCGAGCGCGGGCGCGGTCGGTGCCACGGCGGCCTCGGCGAGGATCATGCGCAGGTGCGCGGTCGCCACGTCGTTGGCGAGGGGCGCGCGGTACTCGGCGCGGACCTCGGCCAGGAACGACGCGACCTCGGGGTCGACGTCGGAGGACATCGCCGACAGGAAGGCATCGGGCGACGTCGCGGAGGGGGAGGGGGTGTCCATGTCCGAGCCAGCGTCCGGGGAGGTCATGACGTCACGCCGTGTGATCGCGACGCGGCTCAACGCGCGGTGAGCGCACATCGTCGGCCGCGGAGGTCGCCAGGCGCCCGTCCGCGGCCGCGAGCTCGCGCCGGAGCGCCTCGACCGCGCGGTGCTGCAGGCCCTTCACGGCGCCGACCCGCTTGCCCATCGCCTGCGCACACTCCTTGAGGGAGAGGTCACCGACGACGCGGAGCATCAGGACCGTGCGCTGCTCCTCGGTGAGGCCGGCGAGGCGCTGCTCGAGCTCCTCCGCGGCCGCGTGCTCCATCGCGGCCCGCTCGGCGGTCTCGGGTGCGGCGGGCGGGCGGAGGTCCTCCGGGGCGACCGGAACGGACGGACGGCGGCGTGCCCGGCGCCGGTCGTCGACCAGGCGGTGGTGGGCGATCGTGACGACCCAGCTCCGGAACTGGTCCCGGTCCCCCTCGAAGCGGTGGATGTCGCGGACCATCTGGAGGAAGACCTCGCCGGCCACGTCCTCCGGGTCCGGGAGACGCTGCGACCGCAGGTAGCCGACGACGAGCGAGCCGACCTCCGCGTAGAGCTCCGACCACGCCGCCCCGTCGCCGACGCGTGCGCGGGCGATGATCTGGTCGAACGGCGTGTCGGGGAGCATGGGCCTCAGGGGTCCGGGCGGCGGCGAGCGTACGTCCACCCGCGTTCACCTAAGGTCGGCGTCCCCGGGACGGGCTGTAGGCCGCGGGGCCGGTGTCCGCGGGAGGAACGTCGTGCGCAGACGGTCGTGGGGCGCCGCCGTCGCGGTCACCGTCGTCGTCGGGACGGCCGCCTGCAGCGGGGGACAGGATGCGCCGTCCGTGACCGCCTCGACGGCCGCGGGCGGGCCGACGGCCACCCTCGCGCCGTCCCCTCCCGCAGCCCCGTCGGGCGACGCGCCCCCGCCCTCGCCGGCGTCGGACCCTGCGGCGGTGGCGCTGCGCCTGGAGGAGGTCGCGAGCGGCTTCGAGCTGCCGCTGCACGCCCTCCCCGCCCCGGCCGGCGGCGTCCTCGTCGTCGAGCAGCCCGGTCGCGTGCGCCTGCTCCGCGACGGCGAGGTCACGAGCTACCTCGACATCGTCGACCGCGTCGTCTCCGGCGGCGAGCGCGGCCTCCTCGGGGTGGCGTTCGCCCCCGACGACCGCGACCGCGTGTTCGTCCACTACTCGGGCGAGGGCGGCCGCACGACGCTCTCCACGTTCGCCGCCGGCCCGGACGCCGCGGACCCGGGCAGCGAGGAGATCCTCCTGACCGTCGACCAGCCCGCGGCGAACCACAACGGCGGACAGCTCCTGTTCGGTCCCGACGGCCACCTCTACCTCGGTCTCGGGGACGGCGGCGGGGCGAACGACCGCTTCGACAACGGCCAGGACCCGCGGACCCTGCTCGGGACCATCCTCCGGCTCGACGTCACGGGCGCTGACGGCGGCTACGACATCCCGCCGGACAACCCGTTCGCGGACGGCCGGGGAGGCGCGCCGGAGGTGTGGGCCTACGGGCTCCGCAACCCGTACCGGCTCGACTTCGGGGACGGCCGGCTGTTCATCGCCGACGTCGGGCAGAACGCGATCGAGGAGATCAACGCCGAGGCGTCCGACGCGGCCGG
>JAHWKB010000107.1 GCA_019348115.1 Actinomycetota bacterium
CGTTCGACCTCTACGTCGTCATCGGCAACGTCCGCGCCGCGCTGGCGGACGACGGGTTCGCGCACCGCTACCTCGACGACCAGGAGGACTTCAACCGGGTCTGGGGACTCGCCGACCCGACGACCACCCTGCGCCGCGCCGCGGACGGGATCCTCCAGGAGCTGACGGACGCCGGCATCGTGGCGCTCGTCGACGTCCACAACAACACCGGCGACAACCCGTTCTACGCCATCGCGACGGCCGACCGCCCCGAGACGCTGAACCTCGCGACGCTCTTCACCACGACGATCCTCTTCTGGGACCTCGACGCGCACACGCTGATGGAGGCGCTCGACGACGACGTCGCGACCATCGCGGTCGAGTGCGGGCTCCCCGACCGCCCCGAGTCGCTGGCGTTCGCCGTCGACGGCCTCCGGCGCTACCTCGGCGAGGAGGAGCTCGGCGGCGACCGCGTCCGCCGCGACTTCGACATGCTCGGCGGCCTGCGGAAGGTCCGGGTCAAGCCGGAGGTGCGGTTCTCCTTCGGCGGCGAGCTGTCGGACGACACCGACTTCGTCGTCGCGGCCGACGCCGACGTCCTCAACTTCGTCGAGGTCCCCGCGGGGCACGTGCTCGGGCGTGTCCACCCCGGCAACGCCCTGCCGCTGTCGGCCGTCGACGCCGACGGCGCGGACGTGACCGACGAGCACTTCCGCGTGATCGACGGGGCCGTCGTCACCACCGTGCCCACCACCCCGGTGATGATGACGCGGACCGTCGAGGCGGCGCGCAAGGACTGCCTGTTCTACGTCACGACCGAGCTGCCACCGCCGGCCCTCTGATCCCGGCCGGCCGCGGTCTCCTCCGCCGCGGCCTCGTCCGCCTCGTCGCGCCGGCGCGTGATCAGCCGGTGGACCCACACCGCGGTCAGCAGCACCGGCACCGCCATGACGACGCCGGCGACGCGGACGCCGAACACGTCGGCGACCACGCCGTCGACGAGCGCCGCGAGGGGGCGCGTGCCGATGAAAGCGAGGCTCCACAGCGCCATCACGCGACCGAGCTGCTCGTCGGCGACCATGTTCTGGATGCGGGTGGTCGAGCGCGTGATGGCGCCGATGAAGCCGCCGCCGGCGATGGCCATGCCGAGGATGGCGACGGCGAGGCTCGGCGCGAGGGCGAACACGATCATGCCGACGCCCTCGGCCACCATCGCCCCGACCAGCGCGTTCCGCCGGCGGCGCAGCCAGCCGGTGAGGAGGATCGCGGTCAGCGTCGCCCCGCCGCCGAAGCCGCCGATGAGCCAGCCGGCGACGGTGTCGGCGCGACCGAGGATGCGGGTCGCGAACTCGGGCGTCAGCGTGTTGACCGGGTCGGTCGTCGTCGAGACCGCCATCACGACCACGAGCAGCGCGGTCAGCACCTCGTCCTGTCGCACGAGCGCGATGGACTCACGCAGCTTCGGGCGCGGCCCGACGACGATGGCCTGCTCGCGCGGGCGGATGACGGAGAGCGCGCCGATGAGCGCGAGGAACGACAGCGCGTTGATCGCGAACGCCGGGCCGATGCCGTAGCGCTCGATCACCACCGCGGCGACGACCGGTCCGACGCCACGCGCGAGGTTGAACGTGACCGAGTTGAGCGACACCGCGACCTCGAGGTCCTGTCGCGGGACGAGCAGCGGGACGAGGCTCAGGAGCGCCGGCACCATGAACGCGAGCGCGAACCCGAGGAGGAACGCCGCGCCGATGACGAGCGGCGCGTTCACGCGGTCCGCGATCGTCAGCACCGCCAGCAGCCCCGTGACGACGAGCGCCGCGACCTGCGACAGCAGCAGCAGACGCCGCCGGTCGTAGCGGTCGGCAGCCGCGCCCGCCCAGGGGGCCAGCACGAACGCGCCGATGAACTGCGCGAAGTTCACCACACCGACGAGGAGGGTCGAACCCGTCAGCCGGTAGATGAGCACCGCGGCGGCGAGGTTCTGGAACCACGTCCCGATGCTCGAGATCAGGTTGCCGGCGAAGTAGGGCCCGAAGTCGCGCGTCGCGAGGATCCGCAGAGCCGACCGTGGCGCCGGCAGGTCCGGAGGAGCGGTCACACGTCGAGCCCGGCGAACAGATCGTCCTCGGGCTCCTCGGTCGCGACATCGGCGCGGATGCGGAGGTAGGCCTCGTAGGGGTAGGCCGACCGCTCGAGGTCGCGCGGCACCTGGAACCAGAAGCCGTCGGGGTCGACCTGGGTCACGTGGGCCCGGAGGGCGTCGTCGCGTCGCGTCAGCCAGTCCCCAACGTCGATGAGCGCCGCCGGCTCGCCCTTGGCCTCGTCACGCTCGGCGCGTCGCTCCATCCAGCCCTCGAACGGGCTCTCGAGCCCCCGCGCGAGGAGCCCCTCGTGGAGGGCCAGGACGCGCTCGGGCGGGAACGCGGTGCACGCGTACACCTTCGGCACGCGCCACGGCTCGCCGGCGAGGTCGCCGACCTCGGCGAGCTCGACCGCTCGGACGCTCACCTCGTGGCACATGATGTGGTCGGGATGCGGGTAGCCGCCGTCCTCGGGGTACGTGACGAGGACGTGCGGGCGCTCCGCGCGGATCACCTCGGCGAGCTTCGTCGCCGGCTCGTCCACCGGGGTCCTCGCGAAGGTCCCCTCCGGGACGCCGGCGGGGTCCTCGTGGTAGCCCGAGTCGTGGAAGCCGAGCTGGTGGGTGCGGGTGAACCCGATGATCCCGACGGCGGCGGCGAGCTCGGCCTCGCGCATCGCGGACATCCGCTCGGGCGGGACGTCCTCGCACGCCGGGTTCAGCACCTCCCCGGCCTCGCCGCCGGTGCACGTGACGAGCACCACCTCGGCACCCTCGTCGACGTAGCGGGCGGCGGTGGCCGCCCCCTTCGACGACTCGTCGTCGGGGTGGGCGTGGACGAACATCAGCCGGCGGGTCATCGGCGATCCCGCTCACCGCCGCCGAGACGGTCCGCCCACGCCGCCGCGAGCCGGGCACCGGCCGGATCCGCCTGGAGGTCGTGCAGGTAGGTGGCGACGTCGTCGGCGGCGGCCTCGACCGCCTCCTCCGGCCCGCTCAGACGGATGAGCATGGGCACGCCCGGGTAGGAGCCGATCTTCACCTCGGGGTGGTCGGCCAGCACGCGCACGAAGCAGAGGTTGAGCGCGGACTCGGGGAAGCCGTGGGTGAGCTCGCGGACGGACGGTCGCGGGTTCCGCCCGGCGATGAGCTCGGGCTCCACGGCCTCGGAGAAGATCGCGCGCAGCTGCGAGGGGACGCCCGGCAGGATGACGATCGTCGCCCCGCCGTCGTTGCTGCCGCCGTCGACGTCGATCGCGATGCCCGGCGCCCAGCCACGGTGGTGCAGCAGCCGCGAGCCCTCGGGCACGCGGGCCATGCGCATCATGTGCCAGGTGAACTCCTCGGTGACGTCGACGCCCTGCTCACGGGTCCACTCGAGCGCGCCGGCGATGCGGCCCGCCATCGTCGCGTCCTCGACGAGCCCACGGCCGAGGCTCGCCGCGACCGCCTCGTAGGTGAGGTCGTCCGGGGTCGAGCCGATGCCGCCGCTCGTGACGATGACCCGCGGTCGGGACCGGCCGAGCTCGGCCTGGAGCGCCTCGCCGATGTCGGCGAGCTCGTCCGGCACGGTCTGGATGCGCGTGAGGGGGACGCCCTGCTGCTGCAGGCGCTGCGCGAGCCACCCCGAGTTGGTGTCCTGCACGAACCCGCCGAGGATCTCGTCCCCGATCACGAGGATGGAGGCTTCGAGCATCAGCCGGGGTCCCTGCCGTCGATGAGGGGACGGAGGATAGCCCTGGCCGGCGGGGCCCCCGGCCGGTCGACGGGAGGGGGAGGAGGGGCGTGTTAGCGTCCGCGCCCATGGACATGAGCACCGAGGACGCGCGCAGCGACGTCATCCTCGCCGCAGCGGCCGCCGTCTTCGGCATCTCCGTCGTCGCGTTCCTGCAGCAGCTGCCGTTCTACCCGCACCGCGGCCTCGCCGGCGTGGCCCTGCAGCTGTTCTGGGTCTTCGCGCTGACGGGCCTGGTGCCGTACCTGCTCACGCGCTACCGCCAGCTCGGTGCGGAGTCCTACGGACTCGAGACCGGTCGGGACGGACTCCGATCCGGGCTGCTCCTCGCCCTGCCGGTCGTGGTCGCCGGCATCCTCCGCGGCATCCCGCTGCGGGGATCGGTGGGCCAGGCCGCCCTGGGACGCTTCTCGGCGTTCCTGCCCGGCGACCCCACGGTCAGCGACGCCGCGACCGGCGCGGCGAGCATCGTCCTCGACGGGGCGATCCAGCTCGCCCTCGTCCTGCTGCTCATCGCCGGCGCGCTCCTGCTGTACCCGTTCCTGACCGTCCGGGGCCGCGACGCGTTCTCGCGGCACGACGTGTCGGCGACCGAGACGGTCCGGACCTTCGGCATGGGCGCGGTCGCGGCCGCCCTGGTCTTCGGGCTCCTGCGCTCGATCGCCTCCGACCTGTCCGCCCTCGGCGTGCTCGTCAACGTCGTCGCGCTCGTCGCGCTGGTCCTCCTCGGGGACCGCCTGGTCCCGGCGAAGGCGATGACGTCACGGGCGGCGATCGTCACGCCGGTCGTCGTCGCCTTCCTCGCCCAGCTCCTCCCGGCGCTCCGCGGCGACGTCCTCTTCGGCCTCTACGCCGGCTCGCTCGCCGCCGGCATCGTCGCCGTGCTCGCGAGCGTCATCGAGGGGCGGGCCTTCGCCTGGGCCGTCATCCCGCCGGTGGTGGCGATGGCGATCTACCCCACCTGCCTCAGCCCCCTCCCCTTCGCCGCCGGCACCTTCGGCTGCTGAGACGCCGTCACGACTGCGCGTCGACACGCGACGGCCCCGCGAGGAGCGGGGCCGACAGGTGGAGCGGTGCGAGACTCAGCTGAACTTCTTGTACAGCTCGATCTCCTCGACGTACTTCTGACGCCGGCTCTCGTCCTGGACGCCCATGCCCTCCTCGGGGGCGTTGACGAGGATCCCGATCTTGCCGGTGTGCAGGTTGTGGTGCATCTCGTAGACGCCCTGCGCGGACTCGGCGAGCGGGTACGTCTTCGACAGGATCGGGTGGATCATGCCGAGGTCGACGAGCTCGTTCGCGGCGTAGGCCTCGTTGTAGTTCGCGAAGTGCGAGCCGAGGATGCGCTTGAGCTTCATCCACAGGTAGCGGTTGTCGTACTCGTGCATGTAGCCCGTCGTCGACGCGCACGTGACGATGGTGCCGCCCTTCTTCGCGACGAACACCGACGCCCCGAAGGTCGAGCGGCCCGGGTGCTCGAAGACGATGTCGGGGTCCTTGCCGACGAGCTCACGGATCTTCTTCCCGAAGCGGCGGTACTCGCCGTGGTCGGGGTTGCCGTCCTCGTCGAAGAACCGGTAGCCCTCGGCCTTGCGGTCGATGATCGCCTCGACGCCGATCTCCCTCAGGAGGTCGACCTTGTCCTGGCTCGACACCACGCACACGGGGATGCCGCCCCCGTTCAGCACGAACTGCGTCGCGAACCCGCCCAGGCCACCGGTCGCGCCCCAGATCAGGACGACGTCGCCCTGCTTCATGCGGGCCTCGTTCTCGCCGACGAGCATGCGGTACGAGGTCGCCATCGTGAGACCCAGCGAGGCCGCCTCCTCCCAGGTGAGGTGGCGCGGCATCGGCATCAGCTGGTTGGCCTTGACCATGGAGATCTCGGCCATCGCGCCGAAGTTCACCTCGAAGCCCCAGATGCGCTGCTGCGGGTCGAGCATCGAGTCCTCGTGGCCCTGCGGCGCCTCGAGGTCGACGTAGTTGCAGTGCACGGTGACGCGGTCGCCCGGCTTCCACCGGGTGACGCCCGGGCCGGTGCGGAGCACGACGCCGGCGGCATCCGATCCGACGATGTGGTACGGCAGGTCGTGCCGGGCCCCGAGGTCGGACTCCTTGCCGTAGCGCTCGAGGAACCCGAACGTCGGGAGCGGCTCGAAGATCGAGGTCCACACGGTGTTGTAGTTCAGCGCCGACGCCATCGGGGCGATCAGGACCTCGTTCGGTCCCAGCGGCGGGATCGCGACCTCGTCGATGTGCAGGCTCTTGCGCGGGTCCTTCTCCTGGGTGTCGACGCCCTCGAACATGTCGACCTCGTCCTTGCGGACGACCGCGGCACGCATCGTCTCGGGCAGCTCGATCGCGGCGAGGGCCTCGCCGTCGGCACCATCCAGGATTGCCTGTCGGATCTTCTCCATGCTCACGCGTGCGTCCTCCACGGTCGATCGTGCCTGGTCGGAAGCTCCCCAGCCCGAGGCGGGAACGCTACCAGCGGCCTTCCAGCGGCTCCCAGCCCGACCCGGACGGCCGACGGCCCGAGCTAACGTGGCGGACCCCTCGTCGAGGTCTCCCGCTTGCGACTCGTGACGTACCTCCCCCCGGATGCGCCGCAGGAAGGCACGTCGTTCGCGCTCGACGGGCACGGCCGGGGGGCGGGTCTGGTGGACGCGTACGGCGAGGTGGCCGTCGTGGACCTCGAGCGCGCTGCGGCCGCGACCGGCCGGCGCCTCCCCCGGCGCCTCCTCGATCTCATCGTTGCGGGCCCCGACGCCTGGGACGTCGCACGCGACGTGCTGGGCCAGGCGCGCAGCGGCGTGCTGCCGACCGGGTACGGCGGCGAGGAGCACACCCTCCCGCTCGATCTCGTCCGCCTCCTCGCGCCGGTCCCCGCGCCCCCGATGGTGCGCGACTTCTACGCGTTCGAGGACCACGTCCGTCGCGGCTTCGCGAAGCGCGGCGCGGACATCCCCGACGAGTGGTACGCGCTCCCGGCCTTCTACAAGCAGAACCACCGCGCCATCCGCGGGCCCGACGAGGAGCTGCCCTGGCCGGCGTTCACCGACGAGCTCGACTACGAGCTCGAGATCGCGATGGTCGTCGGGGTCGGCGGGCGCGACATCCCCGAGGACCACGCCGGCGAGCACATCTTCGGGTTCACGATCCTGAACGACGTCTCCGCCCGTGACCTGCAGCGCACCGAGATGGCGATGCGGCTCGGACCGGCGAAGTCGAAGGACTTCGCGACCGTGCTCGGGCCGGTGCTCGTCACCCGCGACGAGCTCGACCCGCTCGACCTCCGGCCCGTCGCCCGCCTCAACGGTGAGGTCGTGACCGACTCGCGGACCTCGGACATGCGCTGGACGTTCGAGCAGATGCTGGCGTACGTCTCCATCGACGAGGACGTCTTCCCCGGCGACGTGTTCGGCTCGGGCACGGTCGCCGGCGGCTGTGGGCTGGAGCACGGGCGCATGCTCGCCCCCGGCGACGTGCTCGAGCTCGACGTGCCGGGGATCGGGGTGCTCCGCAACCGCGTCGGCCAGCCGCGCCCGAAGGTGACGCTCCCCCGGCCGCGGGCCGAGCTCGGCTGAGCCGCCGGGCCGCCGCGGTTCAGACCGAGATGGGCGCGCGGAGGGCCTCGAGCTCGGACGCGTGGACGACCCGGTTGCGCCCGGTCTCCTTGGCCTCGTAGAGCGCCTCGTCGGCCCGCTGGATCATCTCGCTGCGCGACGGCAGGCCCTCCTCGTACGTCTCGACGCCGAACGACGACGTGACCTGGCCGAGGTAGCGGGCGTCGGAGCCGGTGAAGTTCGAGCGCTCCACCGCCTCGCGCAGCCGCTCGGCGACCTGCATCGCCTGCTCGACGTCGGTCTCGGGGAGGATGACCGCGAACTCCTCGCCGCCGTACCGGCACACGACGTCGGAGGAGCGGAGGACGCGGACGGTGAGCCGTGCGAACGCCCGCAGCAGCTCGTCCCCCGAGGGATGCCCGAAGCGGTCGTTCACCTTCTTGAAGAAGTCGATGTCCATGAGGAACAGGCTGA
>JAHWKB010000348.1 GCA_019348115.1 Actinomycetota bacterium
CCGCGCGGGACGCCGTCGACGCCGCCGTCGAAGTGCACGCCCCGGTGCTGCAGCGACAGGTCGGGGTGGACCGTGTCGCCGGCGTTGTCGAGCCCCGGACGCCGCGGGTAGATGAGCCGCGCCCCGACGGCGGCCGCGTCGCGCTCCTCGAGGGTGTCGACCATGTGGCCGAGCCAGCCGGGGACGGCCGGCTCGATGTCGTTGTTCAGGAGCAGGACGTACTCGCCCTTGGCGGCCGCGAACGCCTGGTTGTTGCCGTGCGAGAAGGTGGCGTTCTCCTCGTTCTCGATGATCGTGACGGGCGCCCCGATGTCGAAGCCGCGGATCAGCTCCACCGACTCGTCGCTGGAGCCGTTGTCGACGACGACCAGCTCGAGGTCGCGGTAGGTGGTGCGGGCGAGGCCGGGCAGCATGCGGCGGAGGTGGTCCGCGCCGTCGCGGTTCAGCACCAGGACGCTGACGAGCGGGCCGTTCGTGCGCTCGCTCCCCGGCGCGGTCTCCTCGAGCTTGGCCTGCAGCGCCTCGGCCTCGGCGGCGGTGGCCGGGACGTGCGGCTCCGCCTTCTTCTCGGTGAGCTTGCTCGCGACGGTCGAGAGCGGCCCGCCACCGCGCCCGCCGGTCGGGTCGCCGCCGGTCAGCTCGCGGGCCTTCCTCACGACCGGCCGGAGCGGCTCGACGGCCGACAGCGCGAGCTTCACGACGCGACGGTTGGCCAGCCGGTCGTACTCGTCCTGCCAGCGCTCGGCCTGCCGCTTGGCCTGCGCGAGCTCGTTGGTGCGCTTGTTGAGGTCGCGGCTGCGCTGGGCCAGCTGCTCGCGGACCTGGTCGCGCTCGCGGAGCGCGGTCCGGAGGTCGCGCTGGTGGATGCGCAGCTCGTCGCCCTGCTGGCGGAGCTCCACCTCGCGCAGGCGGCCCTGGTTGCGCTGCCGCCACAGGAGACCGAGGAGACCGCCGATGTCCTGCCCGTCCTCCCGTCCCGACACGAGGAGGCGGTGGACGTCACGTGCGGCGCGGACCTCCGGGCCGTCCTCGGCGCGGTGGTCGCGCTGACGGCGGAGCGTCGGGTCGGCGAAGGACGCGATCTCGTCGAGGACCGCCTGGTCGGGCGCCGGCAGCCCGAGCGCGTCGGCGATCGCGCGGGCGCCGGCGACCGGCTCGGCGAGGAGCTCCTCGTAGACCACCACGAGTCGCTCCGGGTCGTGGACGTAGCCGGCGACCGTGTGGTCGGTCCAGAGCGAGGCCGCCTTCTCGGCGTCGAAGCCGTCGCGCGTCACGACGCTGCCGATGACCTCGTCGGGGTCGCGGACCACGAGGACGCTGTGGTCGACGTCGCGGACGGTCCGCCAGAAGGGCAGGAGGAGGCTCGTCCGGGGATCCTTGAACCCACCGATGTCGGCGTCACCGAACAGCTCGTCGACCGCGGCGCGTGCCCTGCGCCGGAACGGCTCGAGCTCGGGCGCGTCCTCCCACCCGTCGGGGAACGCGGGCAGCCGGTGCCAGCGGCCGCCGAGGTACTCGATGATGTCGTTGTTGAGGTCGGTGAGGACCTCCGCCTCCCAGTAGCCGCGCGGGTTGTCCGCGGTCGCGGCCATCATGGCGCTCTCGGGACCGAGCTCGACGCCGAGCAGGTTCAGCACGCGCGTGACGAGCGACGTCCCGCTCCGGTGCATGCCGGTGACGACGACGAGACGCATAGACTTCCGCTGTCCGGGGACTGGCTGCGGACGCTACCAGCGCACCTCTCGTGGCCATCCGGGCCTCTCTCCCCCTCATCCGCGGAGGCGTGCGTGCCCGACGGAGCCGGTGCCCGTCGGCTGGCGTGGATCCCGCTGGTGCTGGTCGCCGTCACCATCCTCGCGACCGTCGGGGGGCCCGCGATCGGCCGCGGCGTGCTGCACGCGAGCGACACCCTCCAGCTCGAGGCGCCGTGGAAGGCCGACGCGCCCCACGCCTTCTCGCCCGACAACACCTCGACCTCCGACACGGTCGACGCGACCGTCCCCGTGCGCGTCGAGTGGAGCCGCCGCGCCCGCGCCGGCGACCTCCCCCTCTGGAGCGACCTGCAGGCCGCCGGCGCGCCGCTGGCGGCCCTCCCCAACGCGTCGGCGTTCTCGCCGCTGTCGGTCGCCTGGTACCTCGTGCCCGCGTGGTACGCGCCGGCGCTGACCAAGATCCTGGAGATGGCGGTCGCGGCGCTGTTCACGTTCCTCCTCGCCCGCCGGCTCGGGGCCGGCACCGTCGCCGCGGGCATCGCCGCCGTCGCGTTCGCCGGCTCGGGCTTCCAGACCGTCTGGACCAACTGGCCGCACACGCACGTGGCCGCGCTCGTCCCGGCGCTCCTGTGGGCGGTCGACCGGGCCGTCGACCGTGGCCGTGCCCTGGACCTCGTCCCTCTCGCGCTGGTCTCGGCGAGCATGTGGTTCGAGGGCTTCCCCGCGATCACCCTGTGGGCGCACGTCGCCGCCGGCCTCTACGCGCTGCTGCGGGCCGGCCGGGAGCCCCGCCGGCTGATCGTCCCGTTGGGCGGCGTGGTCCTGGGCGCCATGCTCGCGGCCGTGCAGCTGCTGCCGTTCGCGTTCCGCCTCGCCGAGCTCGACC
>JAHWKB010000108.1 GCA_019348115.1 Actinomycetota bacterium
CCTCGCGCTGGGTCAGGAAGCGCCAGTTGCCCTGGCGGAGCTCGCCGAGCTCGACCCCGCCGTACGCGACCCGCGCGAGGCGCTCGACCCGGAGGTCGACCGCCCCGAGCATGCGCCGGACCTCGCGCTTGCGGCCCTCGGCCATGACGACCTCGAGGAGGGCGTGGTTGCCCTCCTCCTCGAGCACGCGGACGGAGACCGGCCGCGCCATCCCGTCCTCGAGCTCGACGCCACCGCGGAGCTCCACGATGCGACGCTTGCTCACCGGGGCGGGGACGAGGGCGACGTAGACCCGCGGGACCTCGAAGGAGGGATGCGTCAGCGCGTGCGCGAGCTCGCCATCGTTCGTCAGCAGGAGGAGACCCTCGGTGTCCATGTCGAGCCGGCCGACGGGGAAGAGCCGTTGGGGGAGGTTCACGAGATCGAGCACCGTGGGGCGTCCCTCCGGGTCGTCCGCGGTCGTGACCACGCCCTGGGGCTTGTTGAGCATGACGTACACGCGGTCCGGGTCGGCGTTGATGCGCTCGCCGTCGACGCGGATCTCGCTCCGGCTCGGGTCCACCTTCGATCCGAGCTCGGCGACCTCGCCGTCGACGGTCACCCGCCCCTCGAGGATCAGCACCTCCGAGGCGCGACGCGACGCGATCCCGGCCGCGGCCATGACCTTCTGCAGCCGCTCCAGCCGCTGGCCGGCCTGCGGTCCGTCCTGGTCCTGGGGTGCCTCGTCGGTCACGGGGACTCCTCGTTCTCGGCGTCGTCGTCGGCATCGGCGTCGTCGTCGGGCTCGGTCGCCGCGACGGCCTCGCGCAGCTGCGACATCGCCGAGCGGGCGGCGCTCTCGAGGCGCTCCGTCAGCTCGTCCATCTCGCTGTCCTGGTCGCGGCGACCGACGCGCGCCGCGATCGGGGGTAGTGCCTCGTCGTCCTCGTCGGGCTCGTCGTCCGCCCCCGTGTTCGTCCGGAGGTCGGCGTCCCACCGGGCCGCGCCGGTCGAGGGGAGTTCCTCCCCCGCCGCGAGACGACGCCGCGCCTCGCGCAGGCGCTCGACCGCCGGCTCGTCCGGCGCCGGCGCCTCGGGGAGGAAGTCGGTGAGCGGCGGGAGCTGGTCGAGGGTGTCGAGGCCGAGCTTCTCGAGGAACGACGAGGTCGTGCCGTACAGGATCGCCTGTCCCGGGCCGGGATCCCGGCCCGCCTCCTCGATGAAGCCGCGCACGACCAGGGAGCGGACCGCACCGTCGGCGTTGACGCCGCGGATGTCGCTCACCTCCTGGCGGGAGATGGGCTGCTTGTAGGCGATGACGGCCAGGGTCTCGAGCGCCGCCTGGGTCAGCCGGCCGCTCTTGCCCGCGAGGAGGTAGCGCTCCACCAGGGCGTGCGCCCCCGGGGCCGTGTACATCCGCCAGCCGCCGGCGACCTGGCGGATCGCGAGCCCGCGCCCCTCGGCCTCGTAGCTGGCCGCCAGCTCGGCCACGGCCGTCGCGACCTCCTCGCGGTCGAGCTCGAGCGAGTCCGCGAGGGTGACGAGGTCGAGCGGCTCGTCGGCGAGGAACAGGATCGCCTCGAGGCCCTGCCGGGTCGGGTCGTCCATCAGGTGGTCTCCTGGCCGGCCACGGACGCGAGCTCGGGATCGGCGTCGGTCGGCAGGTCGGGTTCGTACTCGTCGTCGGTGAGGCTCTCGAGGTCGCGGCCCCCCGGGCGGCGCTCGATCTCGATCTCGGCGCGGAAGTGCTCCTGCGCGAGGTCGAGGTGCCCGAGCTTGTACAGCTCGAGGAGCGCGAGGAAGAACACCACGCGGTCGCCGCGGCCGTGCTCGCCGACGAGCGCGCGGAACGTCTTCCTCGCACCCTCGGAGGGCACGGCGGCGAGGACGAGGCGCGCCGCGTCACGGATCGAGATGTAGCTCTTGCGGATGTGGGACAGGTCGACCCGCGGCTCGGGTCGGGGCGCGGTCGCGAGCGCGGCCAGATGCGCGAGCCCCTCGACGTCGATCGTCAGTGGGGTCTCCGGGACGAGACGCTGCAGCTCCGGGTCGAGGACGACCTCGCGGCCGACGTAGCCCTCGTTCGCCTCGAACCGCGCCTTCAGGAGCGCGGCCGCGTCGCGGAAGGCGCGGTACTCGAGGAGCCGTGCGTAGAGGAGGTCGCGCGCCTCGCCGAGGATGTCCTCGAGCTCGTCGACCTCCTCGCGTGGCAGGAGCCGGGCGGCCTTCAGCTCGATGAGCGTCGCCGCGACGACGAGGAACCGGGTGGCGGTCTCGAGGTCGAGGACGTCGATGCCGGTGAGCGAGGCGAGGAAGTCGCCGGTGATCTCGGCGAGATCGACCTCGGTGACCTCGACCTTGCGTCGGGAGATGAGGTGCAGGAGCAGGTCGAAGGGTCCCTCGAAGACCTCGAGCTTCACCTGGTACGTCATCTGGACACGGCCTCGTGGGATGTGAGGGACTCGCGGAGGGTATCGGCGGCGTTCCCGGGGCCGGCGAGCACCCCGCTCAGCCCGTGCCCGTCCCCTCGCGGTCGCGCGGCACCGGGAGCGCGTCGGGTCCCTCGAGCCGGACCACCGCACCCACGTAGACGAGGAGCGCGGCGTAGGTCAGGAAGGGGACCGTCACCATCGCCGACAGGGTGCTCCCGACCGCCTCCACGACGAAGGACGCGGGCCCGGCGACGCTGCCGACAGCGGTCGTGACGAGGCCGACGGCGGCGCTGACGAGGCCCGCCAGGAGGCCCGCGACGACCACCACGCCCAACGTCGGCCACAGCCGGACCCGCAGGAGCTCCCACGCCCGCCGGACGGCCGCCCCCGGGCCGGCGTCCTCGACGACGACGGCCGGGACGAGCAGGTAGCTCAGGGAGAGGAGGATGAGCAGGACCGGCACGCCGAGCGCGAGGAGCGTCAGCACCGCGACCTCGGGGCCCGCCATGGCGCCGAGTCCGGCGGGGATCGCGACCACGATGACGGCGACGAGGCCGAGGAGCAGGATCAGGAGGGTGGCCAGCACGACCCGACGGAACACGCCGGCGGCCGCGCCGTAGGCGTCGACCCAGCTCGCCGAGCCTCCCCGTGCGCGGTCGACCGCCAACCAGGTGAGGACCGCGCCGACGAGCGGCGCGGCGACGAAGCCGATGATGCTCGACAGCGCGAGGAGCGTGACGTCGCCGCTCGTCAGGCTGGCGAACGGGTCCCGGGGGTCGACCTCGCCCGTGGTGGTCAGCGCGAGGGCGTTCAGGACGGCCAGCGGGGCGTAGACGACCACCACGACACGTCCCGCGGTGCTCGCCGTCGCGCGGAGGAGCGCAACGGCGCCCTCGATCACGTCGCCCAACGACAGCGGCTGTCGCGGCAGCAGCGGTCGGCGGGCGGCGGTATCACGATCGGACATGGATCCTCCAGGGGTCTCGCCCCGGGAGTATCCCGTGTCGGGCGCCTCCCTCAGCGCACCTCGCCCGTCGCGGGCAGGCCGACGCGCTCCAGGACGAGCGGCGCGCCGGCGACGTCGCCCTCCCCCAGGGTCACGAGCGCCGCGAGGCGCTCGACCGCACGCTCGCCGTCGGCTCGGGTCCGCGCGTGGACCCGGGCGACCGGCTGCCCGTCGGCGACCTCGTCGCCGATGCGGACGAGCAGCTCGAGGCCCACGGCGGGGTCGATGTCGTCCTCCTTGCGTCGGCGGCCGGCGCCGAGCGTGGCGGCGAGCTCGCCCAGCTCGCGGCAGCGGACGGCCGTGACGGTGCCGGATCCGGGTCGCCAGTCGATGATCTCGGGCGCAGCCGGGAGGACCTCCCGCGGCGCATCGACGACGCCGGGGTCCCCGCCCTGCGCCACGACGAGGTCGCGGAACCGCTCGAGGGCACGACCGCTGTCGAGCAGCTCGTCGACCATCGCCGGCGCGTCCGCGGGCGCGGCCCTCCCCGTGAGCACGAGCGCCGCCGCGGCGAGCTCACGGCAGAGGGTCTCGAGGCGTCCGGGCCGCTCGCCCCGCAGCACCTCGATGGCGACCGCGACCTCGACGGCGTTGCCGATGCCGTCGCTCAGCGGCTGCGACATGTCCGTCACCAGCGCCGCCGTGCGACGGTCCTTGGCCTCGCCGATGCGGACGCACAGCTCGGCCAGCCCGACGGCGTCCTCGCGGGTCGCCATGAACGCGCCGTCCCCGGTCTTGACGTCGAGGAGGACGTGCTCGGCACCGCCGGCGAGCTTCTTGCTCATGACCGACGCGGCGATGAGCGCCCGGCTGGGGACCGTGCCGGTCACGTCACGGAGCGCGTAGAGCCGCTTGTCCGCCGGCACGAGCTCGGCCGTGGCGGCGGCGACCGCGAGGCCGATGCGCTCGACCTGCTCGCGCATCTCGTCGGGCTCGAGCGCGACGCGGAAGCCGGGGATGGCCTCGAGCTTGTCCAGCGTCCCGCCCGTGTGCCCGAGCCCACGGCCCGACAGCTTCGCGAGCTGCAGCCCGGCGGCGGCGAGGACGGGGGCGACGACCAGCGTGGTCGTGTCCCCCACCCCGCCGGTCGAGTGCTTGTCGACCGTCGGGCCGCGGAGCGACGAGAGGTCGACGGTGTCCCCGGAGGCATGCAGCGCCTCGGTCAGCGCGACGGCCTCGGCGTCGGTGAAGCCACGGATGACGCCGGCCATGAGGAACGCCGACATCTGCTCCTCGGCGACCTCGCCGGCCATGTAGCCCTCGACGAGGGCATGCAGGTCCGCGGGGGCCAGCTCCTCCCCGTCGCGCTTCCGGCCGATGAGGACCGGCGTCTCGAGCCGCGCGGCCGGCGGGTTCATGAGGTCACCTCGGCGCTGTGCAACCTCTCAGCCGGCCTTGGCGGCGCAGTCGACGCACTTGACCGACAGCGGGCGGACCTCGAGGCGGGCGGCCTGGATCTGGTCACCGCAGTCCTCACAGATCCCGTAGCTGCCCTCGTCCATCTGTGCCAGCGCGGTGTCGATCTGCTGCACGCGGTGGCGTGCGGCGTCGATCTGGCCGAGGAGCTCGCTGCGCTCCTCGGTGGCCTGCGCGGAGTCGGCGAAGCCGTCGTTGCCGATGTCGAGGTTCTTGACCTCGTCGCTGTAGGGGTCGGCGCCGTACTCGTCGAGGAGCTCGATGTGCTGCGCACGCTCACCCTCGAGCTGCGAGCGCAGCTCGTCCAAGGTGGCCTGGTCCATCACGGTCTGCCCTTCGTCTTTGGCTGCCAGCCTAGGTGGCGCGGACGGCGCGAGGATGTGCACGGTCGTACACCTCGCGGAGGCGCTGCCTCGACACCAGCGTGTAGATCTGCGTCGTCGTCACGCTGGCGTGCCCCAGGAGCTCCTGCACGGCACGGACGTCGGCACCGCCGTCGAGGAGATGCGTCGCGAACGAGTGGCGCAGGGTGTGCGGTGACACGGCATCGGACAGGCCCGCCCGCGCCGCGTGGCCCTTCAGCACCTTCCACGCGCCCTGCCGGGTCAGACGCCCGCCCCGGGTGTTGCAGAACACCGCGGGACCGCGCGGCGACAGCCGCGGGCGGCCGCGGACGAGCCAGGCGTCGAGCGCCTCGCCGGCCGCGTGCCCGAACGGGACCACGCGGTCCTTGCCGCCCTTGCCGCGGACGCGGACGAGCCCGTCGACCCGGTCGAGGTCGTCGACGTCGAGCGCGGTGAGCTCCGAGATGCGCAGGCCGCCGCCGTAGAGGACCTCCAGCATGGCGCGGTCGCGCAGGGCGGCCGGGTCGTCGCCGAGGGGGGCGTCGAGGAGCCGCTCCACCTGCGCGACCGACAGCGCCTTCGGGAGCGACCGCATCGTCGCCGGGGTCGCGACGTCCGCCGAGACGTCGTCGGGGGTGAGCCCCTCCCGCGCGAGGAAGCGGTGGAGGCCGCGGACGGCCACGACGGCGCGTGCCACGGACGAGGCGGCGTAGGCCTCGCCCGTGGGGGTCCGTCGCTGCCGGAGCCAGGGGACGTAGGCGTCGAGGTCCTCGGCCGTCGCCCGGCGCGGATCCTCGATCCCGCGCTCGTCCAGGTACTCGGCGTAGGTCGCGAGATCGCGCCGGTACGCCTGCAGCGTGTTGTCGGCCAGCCCTCGCTCGACGCGGAGGTGGTCGAGGTAGACGGAGACGAGCGGGACCGTCGGGGTCACGCGCCGGGAGACGCCGGCGACCGGTCGACGTGCGGGGCCGCGAGCAGGAGGCCGATCACGGTCTTGGCGTCGGTCAGCTCGCCGGCGCGGACCTGCGCGAGGGCGTCCGCGAAGGGCAGCCGCACGACCTCCATGTCCGCCTCCTCGTGCTCGGCCTCGAACCCGTCCGGCGGGGCGGCCTCGCGCAGCCCACGGCCGAGGAAGACGTGGGTGCGCTCGTCGGACCAGCCCGCCGAGTTCTCGAACGTGACGAGGTGGACGAGGTGGTCCGCCGCGTAGCCGACCTCCTCACGGAGCTCGCGCCGGCCGGTCTCGGCGGGCGACTCGCCCTCCTCGTCCATCTTCCCGGCGGGGATCTCGAGGATGTAGCGACCGACCGGGTGGCGGTACTGCCGCAGGAGCAGCACCGACCCGTCGTCGAGCACCGGCACGACCGCGACGGCGTCGTCGTGGACCACGTACTCGCGCTCGGCGGTCGAGCCGTCGGGCATCCGGACCTCGTCGACCTTCACGGTCGAGAAGCCCTCGTGGACCGTCTCGCTCGAGACGGTCTCGTACCAGCCGGCGCCCCCGGTCATCGGTCCTGCATCGCGGCCTCGGAGCCCAGGGCGGCCTCGACCTCGGCGCGGGTCGGCTCGTCGAGCTCGACGGGCAGGCGTCCCTGGGTCTCGCGGCGGCGCTGTTCGGCGGCGGCGATGAAGCCGTCGAACAGCGGGTGCGGGCGGTTGGGGCGCGACTTGAACTCGGGGTGGGCCTGGGTCGCCACGTACCACGGGTGGTCGGCGATCTCGATGAACTCGACGAGGCGGTCGTCGGGCGAGACCCCCGAGAACACCAGCCCCGCCTCCTCGAACCGCGCGCGGTAGCGGTTGTTGAACTCGAAGCGGTGACGGTGGCGCTCGTACACCACGGGCTCGTCGCCGTAGGCCGCGCGGGTGCGGGACCCGGCGAGGAGCTTGGCCGGGTACGCCCCGAGGCGCATGGTCCCGCCCTTCTCCTCGACGTCGCGCTGGTCGTGCATCAGGTCGATGACCGGGTCCGGCGTGTTCGGCTCGAACTCCGACGAGTGCGCGTACGGCAGGCCCACGACGTTGCGGGCGAACTCGATGACGGCCGACTGGAGCCCGAGGCAGAGGCCGAGGAAGGGCACCTCGTGCTCGCGGGCGTGGCGGGCGGCCAGGATCTTGCCCTCGACGCCTCGGACGCCGAAGCCGCCGGGGACCAGGACGCCGTCACAGCGCCCGAGCAGGCCGTCGACGGTGTCCTCGGAGAGGTCGTCGCTCGACACCCAGCGGATGTCGACCTTCACGCCGTGCTTGAGCCCGGCGTGGCGCAGCGACTCGACGACCGACAGGTAGGCGTCGGGGAGCTCGACGTACTTGCCGACGAGCGCGACGGTCACCGTGTCGCGGGCCGCGCGGACGCGGCGCACGAGCGCCTCCCACTCCCCCGACCGCGGGGCGGGGAGGTCGAGGGCCAGCCGCCTGGCCACCACCTCGTCGAGGCGCTCCTCGCGCATGGCGAGCGGGACCTCGTACAGCGACGTCTGGTCGACGGCGGCGATCACGGCCTCGACCTCGACGTCGCACTGCATCGCGACCTTGCGCCTGAGCGAGTCGTCGAGGTCGCGGTCGGCGCGGAGGACGACGACATCCGGCTGGATACCGATGGAGCGGAGCTCGCGGACGGAGTGCTGCGCCGGCTTGG
>JAHWKB010000109.1 GCA_019348115.1 Actinomycetota bacterium
CCCGGACGGTCGGGGAACCACTTGATGAGCGTCGAGACCGGCGAGATGTAGCCGATGCCGAGCCCGATCCCGCCGAGCAGCCCGTACCCGAGGTAGACCACCCACAGCTGGCCGGCGGCGACGCCCAGCGCCGACACGAGGAAGCCGCCGGAGAAGCAGACGGCCGACAGCACCATGGCCTTGCGCGGCCCGTTGCGCTCCATCCACGGGCCCAGGAAGGCGGCGGACAGGCCGAGCACGGCGATGGCGAGGCTGAAGACCACGGCGACCGCGGTCTCGCTCGAGCCGAACCGCTCGACGAGCGGGTTCTTGAACACCGAGAACGCGTAGACCTGGCCGATCGAGAGGTGGATCGCCAGCGCCGCGGGTGGGATCAGCCACCGGTTGTAGCCCGGCGGCGCGACCGTCCGCTCCCGATCCAGCAGCTGCGTGACCCCCACCCGGCGCTCCCTCCGTCCGCGGCAACCGTCACACCATGCGTCCCCGGCCTGCGCCCCGCCACGGCCGGAGGGCCGAGGTGGACACGGCCGTCACCCGGAGGACGTCCCGATCGGTCGGACGCGGTGCTCCCCCGTGTAGATGTTGAAGCGGTCGCCACGCAGGAACCCCACGAGGGTCAGCCCGAAGCGCCGGGCGGTGTCCACTGCGAGGCTGCTCGGTGCCGACACGGCGGCCATCGTCGACACGCCGGCCGCGACGCACTTCTGGACGAGCTCGAACGAGGCGCGACCGCTGACGAGCACGACGCCGTCGCCGAGCGGCAGCCCGCGCTCGAGCAGCGACCAGCCGACGAGCTTGTCGAGGGCGTTGTGACGTCCGACGTCCTCGCGGACGGCCACGAGCTCGCCGCGGGGCGTGAAGACGGCTGCCGCGTGCAGGCCGCCCGTGTCCTCGAACACGGCCTGTGCCGTACGGAGCTGCGCGGGGAGGCCCGCGAGGACCTCCGGCGCGACCGGCGGACCGGCCGGCACGGGGCGGAGCCCCCGCGCCTCGAGCGCGTCGAGACTCTCCTTCCCGCAGACGCCGCACGCGCTCGTGATCGAGAAGTGCCGCTCGAGCCGGTCGAGGTCGGGCAGGGCGGCGGCGGTGAGGTCGACCGTCACGGTGTTCCAGCGTTGCTCCTCCGAGAGCTCGCGGTCGACGCAGTACCGCACGCGGCGGACGTCCCGGGGCCCCCGCACGACGCCCTCACCGAAGAGGAAGCCGACGGCCAGCTCGAAGTCGTGGCCGGGCGTCCGCATCGTCACCGCGACGTTGCGTCGCGCCCCGCCGGCGGACACCCGGATCTCGAGCGGCTCCTCGCTCGCGAGGACGTCGTCCCGGCACGTCGCACGGTCGCCGCGGACCGACACGACCGCCGCCCTCGTCCGCGCGCCGGATCGGGCGGGCGACGGCGCGGGCGGCTGCTCCATGGCCCGACCCTAGCGGCGCTCCCGCACGCCGTGGCGGGCACCGGCTGGCCGCCCTGCCGGTGCACCGTCGCGCGATCCGGCGGTCGCGCCTCGGCGGCTGGACGGGTGGCCGGGCCGAGGCGGCGTCCGGGTGGTACGAGTAGGTCGTCGCCCGTCCGCGAGGGAGCCGTCCGATGCCTGCCGTGACCGTCGAGGACATCACCGCCCTGCCGCGGGTCTCCCGCCCCGACCCCGTGGCGACCGACTGGCGTCCCGTTCGCAGCGTCACGACGGCGCCGCGGGGCTTCGAGGGTGAGGGCTTCCCGGTGCGACGCGCCTTCGCCGGCGTGGCGTTGGAGGACCTCGACCCCTTCATCCACCTCGACCAGATGGGCGAGATCGACTACGGCGCCGGTGAGCCGAAGGGCACGCCGTGGCACCCGCACCGCGGGTTCGAGACGGTCACCTACATGATCGACGGCGTGATCCAGCACCAGGACTCCAACGGCGGCGGCGGCGTCATCACCGACGGCGATACGCAGTGGATGACGGCCGGGCAGGGCATCCTGCACATCGAGACGCCTCCCGAGGAGGTCGTCGCCAGCGGCGGGTTGTTCCACGGGCTGCAGCTGTGGGTGAACCTCCCGCGCGACCAGAAGTGGGTGCCGCCGCGGTACCAGGACCTCCACGGCAGCCAGGTCCGGTTGCTGTCGAGCCACGACGGCGGCGCGCTGCTGCGTCTGATCGCCGGCGACCTCGCCGGCCACACCGGCCCCGGGTCCACCTACACCCCCATCACCATGGTCCACGCGAGCGTCAGCCCGGACGCCGAGGTCTCGATGGCGTGGCCGCACCACTTCAACGCGCTCCTCTACGTGCTCGCCGGTCGGGGCACGGTCGGCTCCGAGCGGCGCCCCGTGCGCACGGGCCAGCTCGTCGTGTTCGGGGCCGGCGACGCGCTGACGCTCACCGCCGACGCCGGGAGCCAGGAGGGCGCGGCGCAGATGGAGGTCGTGCTCCTGGGGGGCCGGCCCATCCGCGAGCCGGTGGCCTGGGCCGGCCCGTTCGTGATGAACACCGAGGACGAGCTGCGCCAGGCGTTCGAGGACTTCCACCGCGGCCGCCTCGGGACCATCCCGGCGGTGCACAACGCACCCACGAACCTGGTGGTGACCGAGGTCGACTCGCCGCTCGACTGAGCCTGTCCCATCGCGCGGCGTCGACGAAGACGTTGGTCGACGCCCGGCACGAGCCTGCGGACGTCGACCGCTACGCGCCGGCCGGCACCGGAGAAGACCCCGAGCAGCAACGGCTCCAGTCGACCGGCCAGAACGGATGGCGTGCGCTCACCGGGTGATGGTCGCCGAGAGCGTCATGCCAGCGCGTTGCGCCGCTCGATGCTGGGCGCCTCGGCCTCGATCCGCCGCACCGTCGCCTCGCTCCATTCGCCGCAGCAGTAGTAGCGGTGCTCGGCGATGCGTCCGTCCTGCAACTCGAAGAAGTTGGCGAGCCGGCACAGCAGTTGCTCGTCGGGCGTCACCAGCCTTCCTTCGAGCTCGACGGCCACGGTGTCGTCGGACCAGGTGACCGTCGGCTCGGAGATGCGCCAGGCCCCCCTGGCCGTCCACTCCTCGCGGTAGGCCCGCGCGATCCTCGCGCGTCCTTCGTACTGCGCTCGCCAGTCCGGCATCGACCCGTCGTAGACCGCGTCCGTCGTGAGGTGCTGCTCCATGCCGTCCCAGTCACCGGTCTGCACTCCGTCGAGGAAGCGTTGCACCGCCGTCGGTACGTGTTGCATCTCTCTCCTCCTTCATCCCGGGGGCCCACTCGGCCCGACGTTGACAAGGCGGGAGAAAAGGCGTCACATCGTGAGACACCGGACGACGCGCCTGACATGGACGAGCAGTGGTGAGGCTGGCCAGCGGGCTGGTCGGCCGTGAGCGGGAGCAGGCGGAGGCCACGGCCGCGGTCGACGCGGCGCTGGCGGGCGCCGGCGGCCTCCTGCTCATCATGGGCGAGGCGGGCATCGGCAAGACGCGGCTCATCGAGGAGCTCGCAAGCACGGTTCCGATCCGGACGCTGTGGGGCGCGTGCTGGAACGACCCGGGCACACCCGCGTTCTGGCCGTGGACCACCGCGCTGCGGGACTGCGCGGCCGCCTTCGGACTCGATCCGGGTGACGACCTCCTACCGATCATGGGCACGACAGGGTCCACGGACGGTCCCGCGGAGCAGCTCCGTCTCCGGATGTTCGACAGCGTGGCCTCGTTCCTGCGCCGAGCCGCTCGGATCGAGCCGTTCGTGATGGTGATCGAGGACCTTCACTTCGCCGACGAGGCGTCGCTCGATCTCCTCGGTTTCCTCGCCACGACGCTTCGCGGGCACCCCGTGGCGATCGTCGGCAGCTACCGGTATCCCGACCTGGAACCCGGCGTCCCGTTGGAGGAGTCCCTGGCCGGGCTCCTGAGGGGCGCCCGCACCGTCACCCTCTCCGGGCTCGACACCGCTGCTGTCGCGGAGCTGGTCCGATCGTCCACCGGCGCCGCGCCCGGCTCGGGGCTCGCCGCTCGCGTCCGGGACCGGACGGATGGGAACCCCTTGTTCGTCATCGAGGTCGCGAAGCTCCTCGCCGCCACGGGGAACCCGGACGCCGAGCGGATCCCTCTCCCGCCGAGCGTGCAGCAGGTGATCGCCCACCGGCTCGAGTACGTAGGGGGTGGTGCCCTTGACGTTCTGGCGCACGCGTCGGTCGTGGGCCAGGTGTTCGCCGAACCGGTGCTCGCCCGCCTCACCGGGGAACGGCCGGGACGGCTCGCCGATCTGCTCGACGAGGCGATCGCTGCGGGACTCGTCCAGCGGCTGGCCGAGTTCGGCTGGTTGCGCTTCACGCACGCGCTCGTGCGCGACGTCCTCTACGCAGGCATCCCGTCGACCGTTCGGCGGACGATGCACCGGCGCGTGGCTGAGGCGATCGAGGTCCTCCACCGCCACGACCTCGATGACCACGTCGATGAACTGGCCGATCACCTCGTGCTGGCGCTGCCCGACGCGGACGCGACCAGGGCCCTCGGATACAGCCGACGTGCCGGGCACCGTGCCGTGGGGATGCTCGCCTACGAGCAGGCCGTGCGACACCTCACGCGCTCGATCGGACTGGCCGAGGTCGCCGCAGTGGATGAAGCGGTCCGCGTCGAACTGCTCCTGTCGCTCGGGGACGCGCAGCTGCGCGCCGGTGACCGGCGGGCTGCGACCGCCAGCTACGAGGAGGTTGCGGCATCAGCCCGGCGGAGGAACCGGCCCGATGAACTGGCGCGGGCCGCGCTGGGGCTCGGCGCAGGGCTGAGCGGCTTCGAGGTGCGACTGTTCGACCAGCGCCAACTCGACCTGCTGCGGGAGGCCCTCGACGAGCTCGATGATGCCGACTCCGACCTGCGGACCTGGGTGCTGGCCCGGCTGTCCGTGGCCGAGTCCTTCCTTGTGGCCGAGGACGTCAGGTTGCGACGCAGCGAGGCGGCAGTGGCATCCGCCCGGGGGGTGGGGGATCCGAGATTGCTCGCGTACACACTGAGCAGCTACTGCGACGCCATACCGGGGCCAGCCCACACCGCTCGCCGGCTGGAGCTCGCCGACGAGATGGTGCGGTTGGGCGTCGACGCCCACGACCCCGAGAGCGAGTTGCTCGGTCGCCGGTTCCGGCTGGTGGCGCTGCTGGAATCCGGCGACATCGCCGGCGTCGACGCCGAGATCGCTGCCTTCGCGAGGGCGGCCGCCCCGCTGCGGTGGCCCCTGATCGATTGGTACCCGCCCCTCTGGCGCGGTACCCGCGCGCTCATCGAGGGCCGGCTCGACACCGCCGAGCGGCTCACCGCACGAGTGGAGGAGATCGGTCAGCGCGGCGGCAGCATGAACGCCCAGCTCGTCGCGGACGCACAGCGGTTGCAGCTCCTGCTCGAGCGAGGGCGGCCCGGCGACGCGTACGAGTTGCTCGGCCGCTTCCTCGACGATCCCGAGGGTGGCCCGAACGCCGACGCGTGGCTCGCCCTCCCCCTGATGCGCATGGGTCGACATGCCGAAGCCAGAGCCGTGCTCGACCGGCTCACCGCGAACGAGTTCGGTCTGGTGATGGACGGCGCGTGGCTGGAGGTGATCGCGAGTGTGGCCGAGGCCTGCGCCGAGGCCGGTCACCGTGAAGGCGCCCGGACGCTGCTGCCCATCCTCGAGCCGTACGCGGACCGGTTCGCCACCGGCGCCACCGGCGGGATCTGCTTGGGCTCGATGAGCCGCATGCTCGCGTTGTTGACGCATTGCGCTGGCAAGCTCGACGAGTCCGACGCCTACTTCCGGCGCGCCCTCGCCGCACATCGCGCGGCGGGCGCGGCGCTGCTGGTGGCACACACGCTGCGTCAGTACTCGTCGCTGCTCCGCGAGCGCAGTGGGCCGGGAGACGATGCCGCGGCGGAGGCGATGCTGGGCGAAGCCAACGAGACGTACCAGCAGCTCGGCCTCGACCACTGGATCACGACGGAACCGGCGACTCCGCTGACGACCTCTCAGCACAACGTCTTCCGGCGGGACGGCGAGACGTGGGCGCTGAGCTACGACGGCCGGGAGACGCGGGTCCGCGACGTCAAGGGCCTGTCCGTGATCGCTCGGCTCCTGGCCGAGCCCGGCAGGGAGTTCCACGTGCTCGACCTGACCGGGGGCGGTGGCAGGGCGAGCGGCCTCGTGCTCACGGGCGACACCGGAGAGGTCATCGACGACGAGGCACGGCGCGCCTACCAGCGTCGGTTGGCCGAACTCGACGCCGAACTCGACGACGCCACGATCTCAGGAGACGCCGCACGCCGGGCCCGGGCCGCGGCGGAGCGCGAAGCCCTCGTCGAGCAGCTGACCGCCGCGTACGGACTGGGCGGGCGGGTGCGACGCGGCCACGATCCGGCCGAGCGGGCGCGGTCGGCGGTGAGCAAGCAGGTCCACGGCGCCATCGACAGGATCGGGAAGGCGCACCCTCCGCTGGCGTTGCACCTGAACAACTCCGTCAGGACCGGGCGGTACTGCACCTACGTCCCCGAGAGCCGGGTCGTCTGGGAACTGTGACCGCTCCTCCCGGGGACTCTCGTCAGGGGCCGTGCTCGCGGCTCCGGCACAGGGTGCTCCGTCGGGGCACTCCACCTACCACCGCAGCTTCCACGAGATACAGCCCCTTCTTGCGTCCCCGCACGTTCTCCTCGCGGCTCCGTCCGGCAGATCCTGGCGGCGACCGGCGTCTGGCGGCAGTGATCGCCCACGTTCGTGTGAACCCTGTGTGGATGGTGTGGTCCCCGCCGCTCCATCGGCGTGAGGCGCGTGGCGTCCGATCGCTCGCCGGCGTGCGGTGGGATCCTCCCGCCGTACAGCCGTGGACCTCGGCGACATCGAGCTGATCGCCCCGGCCGGTTGCCATCCCCAGGACGAAGTCACGGACGACTCGCCGAACAGAGGGCCGAGTGGTGCCGAGTCCGAGCATCAGACGGTCAGGCGCCGGCGGTTCGGGCACGAGGCACGTCCGCTTCAGCGAGCTGACCGCCCCCGAACCGGTGCCGCGCAACACCGACGACGCCAGCGTCCTCTCCTCGACGTCGCGGTCGTGGCGCGACCCCGCCGCCTACGGGACCTGCCGGTCGCCGGTCGGTGACATCGCGCCGTAGAGGCCGTCCACCTCGCGGGTGGCGGGTCCGACCTTCTCGCGTCGCGTCTCGAGGGTCGGCGGCTCACGCCACGGCATCTCACCGACGACGAGCTTGGGAACGTTGACGAAGACCTTCCCGGGCGCCACCTTGGTGACCGCGTCGAGGGGCACGTACAGGTCGTGCGAGAAGACGCTCCGCCCCACCGCCAGGTAGCCGACGCCACCGTCGACATCCATCACCACCTCATCGACGGATCCGATCTTCATCTGGTCCGACGCTTGGACGTCCGACCCCTCCTGCGGCGCCGCGTCCCCCGCCTCCAGGATCGCGACGAAATCGTCGGTGTCCATCACCGTGTTCGCGACCAGGGGGTAGTTGACCCGGATGGAGGCCTCGTAGGCCACGAGGTTCTCCGCGCCGATGGCATCACGCAAGAACGTCACGTCGTAGCCGTGCTCCGCCGCGTGGCGCCCGGTCGCCTCGCAGCAGAGGTTCGCCGTCATCCCCGCGATCACGAGCTGCGTCGTCCCGAGTCGCTCCAGATGGTCGGGCAGGTCGGTCTCGAACACGTCGTTCTGCTTGTGAGGCTTCAGCACGACCTCGTCCTCGGCAGGCTGCAGCTGCGGGTGGAAGTCGGCCCCCCAGCTTCCGGCCTGGAACATCCGCAGCTCGAACATGATCCGGCCGATGCCGCTGCGCCGCTGGAGCTCCTGGTCCGCGTAGTCCTCCGCGAGGAACGCCATCGGCGCGTGGA
>JAHWKB010000349.1 GCA_019348115.1 Actinomycetota bacterium
CTCCTCGCCGCCGGCGCCATCGCGGTCTCCGTGGTCGCGATCGAGCGGGTCATCGTCTGGGGGAGCGCCGCGGTGCTCGTCGGGGTGGCGATCACGCTCACCGGGATGCGGCGCGCGCGCGAGGAGGACACCCCCGTGGTGGCCGCGGAACGCCGTCGCATCGGCTGAGCACGCGTGCCGGGCGCCCGCCGAGGGCTGTCCCTTTGGCGCATCTCGGGAGTGCTTGCTAGCGTGCCCGCCCCATGGACAGCCGAGATCCGAACTCCCGCCGCGACGTCTGGCGGGACGCAGACACCGGCTGGCTGATGACGGCCGAGCTCCTCACCGCCGTGGGTGTGTGGGGCGGCATCGGCTGGCTGCTCGACCGTTGGCTCGGGACCGAGCCCTGGATCCTCGTCGCAGGTCTCCTCCTCGGCGCGGGACTCGGGACCTACATCGTCTTCCTCCGGGCCGACGCACAAGGCAAGTTCGAAGAAGCCAGACGCCCCCGCCTCTGACCCCGGCGGGATCGAGGTCCCGCAGACCACGGGACGATCCGACCAGCACGCACGCGCGGCCGACGCTGCCCGCGCGCGACGATGACGAGGACCGAAGTGGCCAGCAACTCGAGCGCGAGGTCGGCTTCGCCGCTGCTCGACCCGAGCGTGTCGCCGGAGGTCGGCGGGACCGAGCACGCGATGGCCCGGGCCGCGCTGCGCGTCGGGGCGCTGCTGGCCGTCCCGCTCGTCCTCGGTGCGCTGGCCGTCCGCGGCACCGCCGGCGCGCTGACCGCCCTCGGCACGGTCGTGTTCGTCGCCGGCAACTTCTACGTGACCGGCCGCTCGCTCCAGTGGGCGGCGAAGCTCGGCCCCGTCGTGCTGCAGGCCGTCGCCCTCGGCGGCTTCCTGGTACGGCTGATGCTCTACGGCGTGATGATCGTCGTCCTGCGGCCCGTCGAGGCGATCGACGGCCCCGTCCTCGCGATCAGCGCGGCCATCGCGCTGGTCGTCGTGCTCGCCTACGAGGTCCGCCTCGTCTCCGCCGATCCGCGCATCTGGATGGTGGACACGGGTCTGCGACCGCTCGATGGAAAGGAAGGTGCGTGAACCTGCTCCTCGCCGCTGAGGCCGAAGGCGGCTTCCACGTCCCGTCGCTGGAGACCCTCTTCGAGTTCCCCGCCTTCCTCTTCGAGGACACGCTCTTCGCGCTGAACCGCACGGGGCTCCTCTACCTCATCGCCGCCGGCATCGTCTGCGCGCTGATGCTCACCGCCTTCCGCGCCCCCAAGGTCGTCCCGGGCAAGTTCCAGGCCGCCATGGAGTCGGTCGTGGGCTTCGTCCGCGACAACATCGTGCTCGAGGTGATGGGTCCGGACGGCCTCCGGTTCGTGCCGTTCCTGACGTCGCTGTTCCTGTTCATCTTCGTGAACAACTTCTACGAGATCATGCCGTTCGTGCAGTTCCCGACCACGGGCCGCATGGCGGTGCCGGCGCTCCTCGCGCTGACCGTCTGGTTCGTGTTCATCGCGGTCGGCGTCAAGAACCAGGGCCTCAAGTACTTCAAGAACGCGATCGTCCTCCCCGGCGTGCCGTTCGCGATCCACTTCCTGCTGGTGCCGATCGAGTTCATCTCGACCTTCATCGTCCGGCCCCTGACGCTCGCCGTCCGTCTGTTCGCCAACATGATGGCCGGCCACATCCTGCTCGCGATCGCCTTCATCGCCGCGAACGCGTTCCTCATCGACTTCCACGCGTGGCCGTTCGGGTTCTTCCCCGAGGGTGCGAGCGGCGCCGTCATCGGCATCTTCGCCCTCGCCGCGGGGCCGCTGCTCGTCGCCTTCGAGCTCCTCGTCGGCGTCCTGCAGGCCTACATCTTCACCATCCTCACCGCCGTCTACATCTCCGGCGCGCTCCACCCCGACCACTGATACCTGCCGGGCGGAACCTCGCCCGGCCGCTCGACCCCCAACCGACCGTCCCAAGCGGCGTCCCCGACGCCATCCGCACCAAGGAGAACCCCATGGACCTCGTCTTCCTGGCGCAGGCCGCCGAAGGTGGCCAGCAGGCGTCGAACCTCGGCAACGGCCTCGTGTACGGCCTCGCCGCCATCGGCCCCGGCCTCGGCATCGGCTACCTCGTCGGTAAGTCGGTCGAGTCGATGGCCCGTCAGCCCGAGGCGGCCGGCATGGTCCGGACCACGATGTTCCTCGGTATCGCGTTCGTCGAGGCCCTCGCGCTGTTCGGCTTCGTCCTCGCGTTCATCATCTGACGACCACCGCGGTACGTCGGAACCCGGCGATGCCGGTCGGACAGGAAGGGACGCCATGAGCGCCTTGTCGAACATCGTGATCCTCGCCGCAGAGAGCGAGGGTGGCGGGAGCAGCCCGTTCGGGGTGATCCTCCCCGAGCCCGCCGAGCTGGTCTACGGCGCGATCTCGTTCGTGATCGTGTTCTTCGTCCTGTCGAAGCTCGCGTTCCCGAAGCTCAACACGGTCCTGGAGGAGCGGGCGACCGCGATCCAGGGCCGCATGGAGGAGGCCGAGCGCACCAAGCGCGAGGCCGACGAGGTCAAGAGCCAGTACCAGGCGCAGCTCGGCGACGCCAAG
>JAHWKB010000350.1 GCA_019348115.1 Actinomycetota bacterium
GGGTCGAGGTCGACGACCTCGTGTCCGTGACCGCCGACATCTCCGAGGAGCACGTGGAGGTGCGATGGCGGTCGACCGACGGATGGTCGGACTGGCTCGACTTCTCCATCTCCGGTGACCACGCCCCGGACCCCGGCAGCGCCGAGGAACGCGCCTTCGACCCGGGCATCTCCGAGCCGATGTGGACGGGCGAGGTCGACGCGATCGAGCTCCGGTCCCACCACGCCGTGGCGGTGCCCGTCGAGCTCGTCACGATGAGCGGCGGGCTCGGCTACCGCGCGGACGCCACGCCGCCGGCCACCGCGGAGGCCTTCGGCGTATGGCCCCCCATCGTCCCACGCACCGCCTGGGACCCGAACGGCGACTGCCAGCCGACCTCGAGCCCCGACCTCTCGCCGTCGGCGGAGCGGATCTTCGTCCACCACACCGCCATCTTCCCCCGCTACCCGCGCTCCGCCGGCGACGACGTGGTGCGGGCCGTGTGCCTCGGACACGTCAAGAACCGGGGCTTCTCGGACGTCGGCTACAACTTCCTGATCGACCGCTACGGCGTCATCTACCAGGGCCGCGAGGGCGGGATCCTCAAGGCCGTCGACGGCGCGCACGCCCAGGGCTTCAACAGCGGGTCGATCGGGATCGCGCTCGTCGGGAACTTCCACGCCAACGGCGTCCCGGGAGAGGCGGCCCGCGCGCTCGACACGCTGACCACGTGGCTCGCGGACCTGCACGACATCGACCCGCTCGGCCGTGGGCTCGCGACCTCCACCGGGGGCCCGTCGACCCGGTACCCCGAGGGGTTCGTCGTCGACCTGCCCAACGTCCTCGGCCACCGGGACACGGGGCGCAACACCGCCTGCCCCGGCGATCACCTGTTCAAGATCGTCCGCGGCGAGAACCCCCTGGCGCCACGGGTGCGCGCCCGCCTCACCACCGACTTCGGGTGGCCGGCGCTCGACGGGACCGCTCCGCCGCCGGCGCCGCCGAAGGGCTCGCCGCCCCCGGCACCCGAGCTGCCGACCGACCGGCCCTCGCCGGACGCCGCCGAGCTCGTGCGGGACGTCGTCGACGGCGTCGACCGCCGCGACGTCGTCGCGCTCGTGAGCCGGATGCTCTCGACCCGCGGCAGCCGCTCCCCGGTCGGTCGCTAGACCGCGTCCCCGGTCGGTCGCTGGGACCCCGTCCCCGGTCGGTCGCTAGACCGCGTCCCCGGTCGGCCGCTGACATCTATCCTCCGGGAGCGTCCTCGCCCGCCGGTGGCGACGGCGCCCCAGGAGCGGCCGTGGCCCCCACCTCCGACCGACCCGTCCTCGACCGTCGCGCGTTCCTCCAGCGGGCCGGCCTCGCCGGCGCCGGCGCCGTCGCGCTGGCCGGTGCGAACCGACCGGCTGCCGTCGCGGACGAGGCGCTCGCCCCGTTCCTCCACGGGGTCGCGTCCGGCGACCCCCTGCAGGACCGGGTCGTGCTCTGGACCCGCGTGACCGTGCCGGGCCGGGGACCGGCCGATGTCCGCTGGCGCATCGCCCGCGATCCCGAGCTCACCGACGTGGTGGCGTCCGGCACGGTCCGCGCCGACGCCGACCGCGACCACACCGTCAAGGTCGACCCCACGGGGCTCGCGGCGGGGACGACCTACTGGTACGCGTTCGAGGCGCTCGGGGCGCACTCGATCGTCGGTCGGACCAAGACCGCCCCGGCGGGGGGCGTCGACCGGCTCCGGTTCGGGGTCGTGTCGTGCTCGAACCTCACCGGTGGCTACTTCAACGGCTACGCGCTCGTGGCCAAGCGCAACGACCTCGACGCCGTGCTCCACATGGGCGACTACATCTACGAGTACGGCAACGGCGACGACCGCTACGGCCCCGAGGAGCTCGAGGGCGAACGCGACCACGTCCCACCGCACGAGATGGTCGTGCTCGCGGACTACCGCGCCCGCTTCGCCAACTACCGCCTCGACCCCGATCTCCGCCGGCTCCACCAGCTCTACCCGTGGATCACCGTGTGGGACGACCACGAGATCACCAACGACTCGTGGCGGGACGGCGCCGAGAACCACGAGCCCGACGCGCCCGACACGCCCGGCGAGGCCGGTCTGGACTACCAGGTCCGCAAGCGCGAGGCGCAGCGGGCCTACGACGAGTGGCTGCCGCTCCGCACCGACGACCCGGCGAGGATCTACCGCTCGTTCCGGTACGGCGACCTCGCCGACCTCGTCCTCCTCGACACCCGCATCGAGGGCCGCGACGAGCCGACCGGTGGCCCGCTCACGCCGAACCTCACCGACCGGAGCCTCGACGACCCCGAGCGCGAGCTCATCTCCGAGGGGCAGCGCACGTGGCTCTACGGTCAGCTGAAGGCGTCCCAGGACCGGGGTGCGACCTGGCGCGTCCTCGGTCAGCAGGTGATGCTGATGCAGTGGAACGCCGGCGGCATCCCCCGCGGCATCGGCGGGCAGGACGTGCCGACCCTGGTCACCCGTGACAACGGCAACGCCGTGAACCCGGACGCCTGGGACGGCTACACCGCCGAGCGCGACCGGCTCTACGACCACCTCGAGGCCAACG
>JAHWKB010000110.1 GCA_019348115.1 Actinomycetota bacterium
CAGGGCTCGGGGTCCGGGCAGGGACAGGGACAGGGCTCGGGGTCCGGGCAGGGGCAGGGACAGGGACAGGGCGCCGGCCAGGGGCAGGGCGGCTCTGGCCAGACCCAGGGCGGTGGCGGCGGCGCCACCGGGCCCATGACCGGCTCGGGCGGGCAGGGCGGGCAGGGTGGGGCCAACCCCGGCTCGATCGTCGACCAGGGCGGCCAGCACGGCGACCTCGACCTCCAGACCGTCTTCGACCCGCCGGCGGGGGCCGCGCCCGACGGCGAGGACGTCCGGATCGGCGGCACCGACTCCGGCGAGGGCGACGAGACCATCGTCGGTCGCACGCCGGGGCAGGGCCAGGTCAACGACGCCCTCGTCCCCTACCTCGACGTCCTCGCCGAGTACCGCGAGCTCGCCTCGCGGGCCATCGAGCGCGCCGGCTACCCGACCGAGCTGCGCGATCTCGTCCGGAGCTACTTCGACCGCATCTCCCGCACGTCGTAGAAGGGACCGAGCACGTGACGACGATGACCACGCCTCTGGACGCCGACGGGTTCGCCGACCTGGCCGAGCGTGTGGAGCAGCAGATCCGCCGCGTGATCGTCGGTCAGGACCGCATGCTCCGCGACGTCCTCGCCGGCCTGTTCGCCGAGGGGCACGTGCTGCTCGAGGGTGTGCCGGGCCTCGGCAAGACCGTGCTGCTGCGGACGCTCGGGCAGGCGCTGAGCCTCGACTTCACCCGCGTGCAGTGCACCCCGGACCTGATGCCCGCCGACATCGTCGGCACCAACGTCATCACCGACGGGATGCGGTCCGAGTTCGCGTCCGGGCCGGTGTTCACGCAGCTCCTCCTCGCCGACGAGATCAACCGCGCCACGCCGAAGACGCAGTCGGCGCTGCTCGAGGCCATGGCCGAGCGCCGCGCCACGGTCGGCGGCATCACGCGCGACCTCCCGCGTCCGTTCTTCGTGATGGCGACCCAGAACCCGATCGAGATGGAGGGCACCTACCCGCTGCCCGAGGCGCAGCTCGACCGCTTCCTCGCCAAGGTGCTCGTCCCCCTGCCGTCCGCGGACGACCTCGTCGAGATCCTCGACCGCACCACCGGCACGGCGGTGCAGGAGGCCAGGCCGGTCGCCTCGACCGAGGAGCTCGTCGCCGCGATCCGGCTCGTCCGCGAGGTGCCGATGGCGAGCCACGTGCTCCGCCACGTCGTCGACCTCGTGCAGGCGACGCACCCGACGAACGACACGGCGCCGGAGCTCGTCCGGCGGTTCGTGTCGCACGGCTCGTCGCCCCGCGGGGCGCAGTCGCTGGTGCTGCTCGCGAAGGTCTACGCCCTCTTCGACGGACGCCTGCAGGCGTCGATCGACGACGTCCGGGCGGCGGCTCCCGTCGCCCTCCGCCACCGGCTGGTGCTCGGCTACGAGGCGCTCCCCGCCGGCGTGACCGCCGACGACGCCGTCGACGCCCTCCTCGAGCACGTCCCCGTGCCGGCGCCGCCGGTCAAGGGCGCGGTGTGAGCCTGCCGACCTCTCCCCGAACCCGGCAGCGGATCCTGTCGCCGGAGCTCGTCGCCCGGCTGGTGCGCTTCCGGCTGCTCGCGAAGCGCCGGGTCCAGGGTCGCTACGCCGGCGCGCACGCGTCACGGCGCTACGGCGCGAGCCTCGACTTCGCCGACTACCGCGAGTACGTCCGCGGCGACGACCCCCGCCGCATCGACCTGGCCGCGTACCAGCGGCTCGGTCGCCTCCTCGTCAAGCTCTACGAGGCCGAGGACGAGGCCGCGGTCCGCATCGTCGTCGACCTCAGCGCGTCGATGGGCTTCGGCCGCAAGGCCGACGTCGCCCGCGAGGTGACGGCCGCGTTCGCCGCGCTGGCCGCCGCCGGCCAGGACCGCGTCCGCGTCCTCCTCGCCGGCGCCGTCCCCACCTCCCCCACCGGAAGTTTGCATCGAGGAGGTTCGCCTGAGACGGAACAACTCGATGCAAACTCCTCGGGGGCGGGGGCCGGGGTGGATGCGGGGCCGTGGTTCCGCGGGCCGAACGCGCTGCCCGCGGTGGAGCACCGCCTCCTCGGGGTACGTCCGCCGGCCCCGGCCGGTGCCGGCGGCGAGCCCCCTGGCCGCGCCGATCTCGTCACCGCGGTCCGCCGCGCGCGGGGCGAAGGTCCCGTGGGGCCGGTCGTGCTCGTGAGCGACCTCCTGTTCGAGGGCGTCGACGACGTCCTGCGAGCGCTGGCGTCGGGGCGTGGCGACGCGCTGGTGGTGCACGTCGTCGGCCGCGAGGACCTCGACCCGTCCGACCGCGGCGACCTCCGCCTCGTCGACGCCGAGACCGGCCAGGACGTCGAGGTCGGCATCGCCGAGGACGTCCTCGACGCCTACGCCGCGGCCCGGGACGCGTGGCTCGACGAGGTCGAGGCCGGGTGCGGCCGCCAGGGGATCTCCTACGCGCGCGTGGTCGACGACGCCTCCGTGGAGGACCTCGTGCTCACGACCCTCCGCGCCCTGGGGGTGGTCGCGTGAGCCTCGCGACACCGCTCGGGCTGCTCGCGGCGGGGCTGACCCTCCCGTTGGTGGTGTGGTACGTGCTGCGGTCGCGCCGGCCACGCGTGACCGTCGCGTCGACGTTCCTGTGGAACCGCTCGGAGCGGTCGGTGCAGGCGGCCGTGCCGTGGCAGCGGTTCCGCCCGGACGTCACCTTCTGGCTGGTCCTGCTCGCGCTGCTCCTCGGCGCGCTCGCGCTGGCGCGCCCGTTCCTGCGGGTCGACGCCGAGCTCGGTGACCACACCATCCTCGTCGTCGATGCGTCCGCGTCGATGCTGGCCGACGAGGAGGGCCCGACGCGGCTCGAGCTCGCACGCCGCGAGGCCGAGGAGCTCGTCGCCAAGCTCGGGCCCGGCCAGGAGGTCTCGGTCGTCGAGGCGGGCACGCGCGCGCGGGTGCTGCTGTCCGCCGGCGGCGACCCGGGGACGATCCGGGACGCCCTCCGGAAGGTCCGCCCCACCCACGGCCCGGCCGACCTCGTCGACGCGCTCACGCTCGCGGCCGCGCTCGAGCGCCCCGGCCAGTCCACGGTCGTCCACCTCCTGACCGACGGCGCGGTCCCCGACGCGGCGGCCGCGACGCTCCCCGCCGGCACGGTCGTGACCGCCGTCGGCGAGGACCGTCCCAACCTCGCGCTGTCGCGCCTCCAGGCCGTGCCGCTGGGCGCCGGCGCGAGCCAGGTGTTCGTCCAGGTGCGGAACTTCGGCGTGCTCCCCACGACCGGCCGGCTGACGCTGAGCGTCGACGGCGAGGACGTCGTGGAGGAGGAGCTCGAGCTCGGTCCGCGTGCGACGGTCGACCGCATCCTGTCGGTCGCGGGCGGCGACGGCGAGGTGCTCGTCGCGCGGATCGAGGCGACGGGCAACGACGTCCGGACCGGCGAGGCACAGGGCGACGCGCTCGGCGTCGACGACGCCGCCTTCGCCGTGCTGTCCGCGCCGCGCGAGGTCGACGTCCTCCTCGCCACCCCCGGGAACGTGTTCCTCGAGGCCGCCCTCGGCGCCGTCCCCGGCGTCACCGTCGACGTCCAGCCGCGCGTGCCGGACGCGCTGGAGGACGTCGACCTGCTCGTCGTCGACCGCGTGAGCGCCCCGCTCGCCCCCACCGTCCCCACGATGTACGTGGCACCGACGCGGCTCCCCGCCGGCGTCACGGCGACCGGTGAGGTCGAGCTCCCCACGCTCACCTTCCAGGACGCCGGCCACGAGCTCCTCGCCGACGTCGAGCTCGCCGGCGTGCAGGTCGCCGCCGCCACCCCGGTGACCGCCCCGGCGCTCACCCCGATCGTGTCCGGACCCGACGCCGGCCTCGTGCTGGCCGGACGGCTCGACGGCACGCCGGTGGTGCTCCTGACCTTCGACCTGCTGCGCTCGAACCTGCCGCTGCAGGCGGCGTGGCCGGTGTTCGTCGCCAACAGCGTCTCCTGGCTCGCCGGTCCTCCGGTCACCGCCCCGTCGACCGCCGGCGCGACCGTGACGCTCGCCGCCCCGCCGGGGACGCCGGCGGTCGTCGCCTCGCCCCCCTCCGGCGGCCCCGTGCGGCTCGACCCCACCGACCCCCGTCTGACGGTCGACCAGGTCGGCGTGTGGCGGCTCGCGTACGAGGGCACGCCCGAATCCCCGGGACCGGCCACGCTGGCCGTGAACCCCGCCGCGGACGAGGGCGACCTGGCCCGCGCGCGCCCCGACCCGGTCGAGGCACGCGCCGATGCCGGCGAGCGCACCGCCGGGTCGGCCGAGGGCCGGCGGACGCTCGTGCATGAGCTCCTCGCCGGCGTGCTGGCCGTCGTCGCGGTGGAGTGGCTGTGGGCGCACGCGCTGCGGCCGTGGCTCCGGCGGCGACGCCAACGCCAGCGCGCGGCCGGCGGCGTCACCCCGGCCCCCCCGGCCGCGGCGGGCGCGACGGGCGCGGGCCGAAGGGGGGGCTGATGCCGGTCTCCTTCGACGACCCGCGCTGGCTCCTCGCGCTGCTGCTCGTCCCGGTCGTGCTCGCGCTCGGCCGGCGCGGGACGGGGGTGGTGCGGGCGCGCCAGCTCCGCGTCGCGACGTGGCTCCGTGCCGTCGGTGTCGCGGCGCTGGTGCTCGCACTGGCCGGGCCGCGCTGGTCGTCCGCCGGCGACACCGTCGACGTCGCCTTCCTCGTCGACGCCTCCGACTCGGTCGGCGCCGCCCGCCTCGCCGCGACGGACTGGATGCGCGAGGCGATCGCGACCGCCGACGAGCGCGACCGTGGCGCGGTCGCGCTGTTCGGGCGCGAGGCACGGCTCGAGCACAGCCTCCGCGCCGACCCGTCCGTCACCGATCTCGCGACGGTGGTGGACGGTTCCGCGACCGACATCGCGCGGGCGCTCCGCCTCGGCCAGGGCGTGCTCGGCTCCGAGCACCGCCGGCGCGCGATCCTCTTCACCGACGGCCGCGCGACGAGCGGCGACGCCGTCGCCGCCGCCCGCGAGCTCGCCGACGCCGGCGTGCAGGTCGACGTCGTGCCGGTCGCGAGCGGCCAGGCCGCGGACGTCCTGGTCGAGGAGGTGCGTGCCCCGAACCGCGTGCGCCAGGGCGAGTCGTTCGACGTCGTCGGGGTGCTGCGCAACACCGGCGTCTCGCCGGCGGACGTCGTCGTGGTCGTGACCGCCGACGGCGCCGAGGTCCACCGGGAGGACGTCACGGCCGCGCCGGGGCGCACCGAGGTGCCCGTCCCGCAGGTCGCCGAGGAGGACGGCACGGTCCGCTACGAGGTGCGGCTCGCGTCCGGCGCCTCGAGCGTCCCCGAGAACGACGTCGGGCGCGCCGGCGTGCAGGTCCAGGGCCCGCCGAAGGTGCTGGTCTACGAGGGCGAGCCGGGCGCCGGGGACGACCTCGCCCGGGCGCTGACCGCCGCAGCCGTCCCCACCGACCGACTCGGCGCCGCCGACGCCGCGCTGCCGCCGCTCGACCGCCTCCTCGACTACGACGCGGTCGTGCTCGTCGACGTGCCGGCGGCCGAGCTCGGCGACAGCGGGATGGTGACCCTCGAGGCGTTCGTGCGCGACGCCGGCCACGGCCTCGTCACGGTCGGCGGCGACGACGCGTACGGGATGGGTGGCTACGACGGGACGACGCTCGAGGAGCTGCTGCCCGTCTTCGCCCGGGTGAAGGACCCCAAGCGCCGCCCCTCGGTCGCCGAGGCCCTGGTCGTCGACGTGTCCGGCTCGATGGCCGCGTGCCACTGCCGCCCCGACGGGTTCGCCGGCGGCCCCGGGATGACCGAGGAAGGCGGCATCAACAAGACCGACATCACCAAGGAGGCGGTGGCCCGCGCCGTCCGCGCGCTCGAGTCCCAGGACACCGTCGGCGTGCTCGCGTTCAACGCCACCGCCGAGTGGGTGCTGCCGCTGCAGCAGGTCCCGAGCGACGCGATCGTCGACGAGGCGCTCGCGAAGCTCCACCCGGACGGACCGACCGACGTCGTGAACGCCCTCGAGGAGGCGATCGCCGGGCTCAAGGACGTCGAGGCGCGGCTGCGCCACATCGTGCTGTTCACCGACGGGTTCAGCGAGGACCCGCGCATGGTCGAGGTGTCGCGGAGCGCCGCCGAGGCCGGCATCACCCTGTCGGTCGTCGCCACCGGCGAGGGCACCGGCGAGGTGCTGCGCCGCATGGCCGAGGCCGGCAACGGCCGCTACTACCCCGGCCGCGACCTCTTCTCGATCCCCGACATCATCGTGTCCGAGGTCCAGTTCGCCGCGCGACCCCTCATCAACGAGGGGAGCTTCCTCCCGGTCGTGTCCGGCATCGACGCCCCGACCGAGGACCTCACCGCCACCCCGCCGCTGCTGGGGTACGTCGCCACCACCGCGAAGCCGACCGCGCGGACCCTGCTGCAGATCGGCGAGGAGCGCGATCCCCTCCTCACCACCTGGCAGGCCGGCCTCGGGCAGGCGGTCGCGTGGACCTCGGACGCGACCGCCCGCTGGTCGAGCGCCTGGGTGAGCTGGGACCGCTACAGCGAGTTCTGGGCGGACGTCGTCAAGACCACCTACCCGGCGGGGTCCGACGTCGGCGTCGCGCTCGAGGCGACGACCGGACCGGGTGGCCTGCGCGTGCGGGTCGACGCTGCGGGGGCGTTCCCGGCCGAGGCGTCGGGCACGGCCGTCGTCACCGCCCCGGACGGCACGCGCACCGAGGTCGACCTGCAGCGGATCGACCTCGCGACCTTCGAGGCGATCGTCCCCGGAGCCGGCGAGGGGGTCTACGGCGTGTCGGCGCGCATCACGCGCAACGGCACCGACCTCTACCGCGACGCCACCACGGCGATCCGGTCCTACTCGGCCGAGTACGCCGCCGGCAGCGGCGACGAGCTGGCGCTGCAGCGGATCGCCGAGGCCGGCGGCGGGCGACTCGACCCCGAGCCGGCGACCGCCTTCGACCCCGCCGGGCTCGCGCCCGGCTCCTCGTCGCGGGAGCTGTGGCCGTGGCTCGCGCTGCTGGCGCTCCTCACCCTGCCGGCCGACGTCGGGCTCCGCCGCCTGCGGCTCGAGCGCGAGGACGCGCACCGCGCCCGTGCATGGGTGCGCCGCCGGCTCCGCCGACGCGGCGGAGGCGACGACGGCGAGGTCCGCAGCGAGGCGACCGAGGGGCTGCTCGCCGCCCGCGAGCGTGCGCGGACGCGCCAGACCGTCAGCGCCCCGACGGAGCGACCGACACCCGCCGCACCCAGCGCCCCGACCGAGCGACCGACACCCGGCGCATCCCCTCCCGAGCCGACCCCCGAGGCACCTCCGCCGCCACGCGGCGACGAGCCGGGCCCCCGGACCGGGGGTGCGGGCGGGCTGTTGGACGCGCGTCGACGCGCGCGGGGCGACCAGAGCGGCTGAAGGGCAACGGCCGGTGCGCCCCGCCCGCGATGGCCGAGCGGCCGGTGACCGGGCACCGGAGTCGGACATACCGGCTCCGCCCGCGGCGGGCCACCGGCCGGTGGGACAGGGAGCCACGCTGTGTCATCTCTAGAGTCCGGTGCGTACCCGGCGGCGATCCCCAGTCCCCACGACGAGTCGCCAGGTGTCCCGAGGAGGAGCCATCCACGATCCGGTCGGACGCACGCCCCCAGCGCTCCGACCACCGCACCTCACCTCCTGGTGAGACCGCAGGTCCCCCGATCGTGTGAGGGCCTCGCGGGTGCCGGACGCTCTGCCCCCAGTCCCCCCGGCACCCGCTCTCCCTCCCCC
>JAHWKB010000351.1 GCA_019348115.1 Actinomycetota bacterium
CCGGCGCCCTCCTCGAGGAGCTGCTCGAGCACCCGGACGCCGTTGACGTCCGGCATCATGATGTCGAGGAGGGCGAGGTCGGGCTGCCCGGTCTGGATCTTCAGCAGCCCCTCGAGGCCGTCCGCGGCCACGACCGGGTCGAAGCCCTCGTGCGACAGGATCTCGACGAGCAACGTGATGACGTCCCGGTCGTCCTCCACGATGAGGACGCGGGGTGCATCTTCCGGGGTCATGGGGTCTCCTCCGTGGTCGCGCCGGCGACGGCGGTCAGCGACTCGCGGAGAGCGGCCAGCGCGAGCGCGACGTCCTGCTCCGTCGCGACCAGCGGCGGAGCCAGCCGGAGCACGTCCGGGGCGACGGCGTTGACGAGCAGGAACCGCTCGCTGCACGCCGACGCGACGGCCGCGGCCACCGGCGACGCGAGCTCCATCCCGAGGAGCAACCCCCGGCCCCGGACCCCGCGTACGAGTGGGACCGTAGCGGCGAGGTCCTCGATGCCGGCGACGATCGCGGCGGACAGCCGCGCACCGTGCGCGAGCAGGTCGTGGCGCTCGATCGTGTCGAGCACGGCGTTGGCCGCGGCGCACACGACGGGGTTGCCGCCGAAGGTGGACGCGTGCTCGCCGCGCTCGAGGGCGGTGGCGGCCGCGCCACGCGCGATGCACGCCCCGATCGGCAGGCCGTTGGCGAGGGCCTTCGCGACGGTGATGACGTCGGGCACGACGGGGGTGTCCTGGAAGGCGAACCACGGCCCGGTCCGGCCGATGCCGGTCTGGACCTCGTCGATGATCAGGAGCGCGCCGGCGGCGTCGCAGGCCTCGCGGGCCGCGACGAGGACGTCGTCGGGCACGGGGCGGACCCCACCCTCGCCCTGGATGCACTCGAGCAGCACCGCGCACGTGTCGTCGGTCACCGCGGCCCGGAGCGCGTCGGCGTCGTCGTACGGCACCGTGTCGACCACGCCGAGGAGCGGCTCGAACGGGGCGTGCTTGGCGGGCTGGCCCGTCGCCTCCAGCGTCGCGAACGTCCGCCCGTGGAAGGAGCCCTCGAGGGTCACGACGCGGACCTTGCCGGCGCGCTGCCGCTTGCCGTGGCGCCGGGCGAGCTTGAGCGCCGCCTCGTTGGCCGTGGCGCCGCAGTTGGCGAAGAACGTGCGCGCGTCGGCCCAGCCCGTGATGCGCGCGAGCCGGGCAGCCAGCTCGACCGCCGGGGGGGTCACGAACAGGTTCGAGGTGTGCACCAGCGTCGCCGCCTGGTGCGAGACCGCAGCCGTGACCGCGGGGTGGGCGTGTCCGAGGCTCGTGACCGCGAGCCCGCAGAGGAAGTCGAGGTACGGCCGGCCCTCGGCGTCGAACAGCGCGACGCCGTCGCCGCGCACGAACACCTGGGTCGGCTCGCCGTAGGTCTGCATGACGTGCTCGCCGTGCCGCTCGAGCAGGTCGTCGGTCCGCACGGAGGCGGTCGGCGCCGAGGTCATGCGTCACCTCCGACGCGGTCGAGCTCGAGCAGGACACCGTCGTCGCCACCGCCGGCGTGGGTCACCATCGTGCCGACGCCCTCGTCGGTGAACATCTCGATCAGCACGGCGTGGAGCACGCGCCCGTCGAGGATGTGGGCCTGCGGCACGCCGTCCTTCAGCGCCCGGACGATCGAGGCGACCTTGGGTCGCATGCCGGTGTGGAGCTCCTCGGAGGCGAGCATCCCCTCGAGGCGGTCGACCGAGATCTCCGACGCCAGCGACCCCTCGTCACCGAAGTCGAGGTAGAGGCCCGGCACGTCGGTGAGGTAGACGAGCTTCGAGGCGCCGAGGGCGGAGGCGATCGCCCCGGCGGCGAGGTCGGCGTTGACGTTGCGCTCGTTGCCGTCGGCGTCGCGGCCGACGGTCGCGACGACCGGGAGGAACCCGTCGGCGAGGAGCTCGGTCAGGTAGGTGGTGTCGACGTGCTCGACCTCGCCGACGAGGCCGAGGTCCTCCCCCGCCGGGCCGACCGCCGGGCGGACGCCGAGCGTGCCGGCGTCGGTGCCCGAGACCCCGACCGCCGCTGCGCCGGCGGCCTGGACGAGCCCGACGAGCTCGGGGTTCACCTGGCCGAGGAGCGACATCCGGACGACGTCCATGAGCTCGGGGGTCGTGACCCGCATCCCGCCGACGAACGACGAGGCGATGCCGAGCTCGTCCGCGAGGGCCGAGATCTGCGGCCCACCGCCGTGCACCACGACGGGCTTGAGGCCGACGAAGTGGAGGAGCGCCACGTCGGCCGCGAACGAGGCCTTGAGCTCGGCGTCGACCATGGCGTGACCGCCGTACTTGATCACGACGGTCTTGCCGTGGAAGCGCGTGATCCACGGCAACGCCTCGCGCAGCACGCCGGCCTTGTCCTGCGCGGCGGCGCTGCGGGGGTCGTGCGGGGCGACGGGCATGGGGTGGGGCTCTCTTCTCGGCTTCTGTCGACGCTCCTTCGGAACGGGTCCGAGGAAGCGTCTACAGGTTCCAGCTAGGTCGTGTAGTAGGCGTTCTCGGCGACGTAGTCGGGGGTGAGGTCGGCGGTCAGGAAGGT
>JAHWKB010000111.1 GCA_019348115.1 Actinomycetota bacterium
GCGCCGTGTGGCTCGGCACGGCGGTGGTCGGGCTCGCGTCCACCGTCGCGGTCGTGTTCGGCTGAGGCGGCTCAGCCGCTGATCGACAGCTCCTCGGTCACCATGCGGTCGATGATGGCCTTGTCGCGCTCGTAGTCGGTCTCGCCGATGCTGTACGTCACCACGACGAGGATCTCGCCGTCGAGGTCGACCGTGTACGCGTAGCGCCTCTCGCCCTCCGGCATCAGCGCCTCGCCGCTCGACCGGGTCTCGCGCACGAAGGCGTCCCGACCGTCGACCGTCAACTCGCGCCGGTCGATCTCCTCGTCGGGGCCGTCCGCGTCCCGCACGCCCTCGTACTCGACGGCGTCGATGTAGACGCTCGCGGCCCAGTGGAGGTCACGGTCCCGGGGCTGGTCCGCGGTCTCGATCTCGCCGGGGTGGAAGATGCGGCACTCGTCGGTGAGGTCGTCCGGCTCGTTGACGTTCCAGTCCTGCGGGTAGCCGATCGTGTACCGCTCGGCCTCGCAGTCGGTGAACGCGAGCGCGGCGACGTCCCCGTCGTCCGGCGACGACGTCGCCTGCGGCTGGGTCGGCTCGGCGGTGACCGTCTCGGTCTCCGTCGCCGTGACGGTCTCGGTCGACGTCTCGGTCGCGGTCGTCCCGTCGCTGAGCGTGTCGGTCGCGGTGACGTCGGGCGAGGCGTCGACGTCGATCTCGGCCTCGCCGGAGCAGCCGGACAGGCCGAGGGCGAGCACGGTGGACAGGAGCAGGAAGGGTTGTCGCACGGGTCCTCCGCGGATCGGCGGTCTGGGCGGTCGTCCCCACCGTGGGGCAGGAGAGGGCCCCGGGCCGGCGGCCCACCTGTCCGGACGGCGTGGACGGTGCCGCGCGCCCACGCGACGGGACGATGGGCGGTGCTGGGGCGTCGTGGCTCCTCCGAGCCTCCGTACGTTGGAGCCATGTCCCGGATCCTGACGCCGCTCGCCTTCGTCGCCATCGCTGTCGCCGCCATCGCAGGCGGTTGGCTGGCGGAGACCAGCGGTGCCGCATCCGACGTCATGGGCCGGGTCTTCGCCGCCCTCCCGTCCGGCGCCCAGGACCAGGTCGAGCGCGTCGCCCCGCAGCTCGCCGAGGGTCCGATGCCCGACGCGGGCGCGACCGCCGACGACGCCGGCACCCCGGACGCCGCCGCGTCCGAGGTCGTCGCCGAAGGCCCCGTCCCCCCGCCACCCGCCGGGTTGTTCTGGGGCGTCCACCTGCCGGACGCGCCCTTCGACCCGACGGAGCGTCGCGACTTCGTCGAGGCGATCGGGAGCCAACCGGCGATCGTCATGTGGTTCCAGGAGTGGGCCGGGGAGCCGGGGTTCCCGGTCGACGAGGCGCGGGCCCTGGCGGCCGACGGCATCGTCCCGATGATCACGTGGGAAGCGTGGGAGCCGCCGCCGGCGTCGCCCAGCTTGTCGCCGGAGGACGTCCTGTCGGAGTCGCGTCAGCCGGCCTACCGGCTCTCGCGCGTCGTCGACGGGGAGTTCGACGACTACCTCCGCCGCTACGCCGAGCAGGTCCGGGACGCCGGCGTCCACGTCATGCTGCGCCCGTTCCACGAGATGAACGGGTTCTGGTACCCGTGGGGCGGGACCGTGAACGGCAACCGCCCCGCCGATGTCGTGGCCGCGTGGCGGCACGTGCACGACCTCTTCGAGGACGTCGGCGCGACCAACGTCACCTGGGTGTGGAGCGTGAACCACCGGTCGCTCCCGGAGCGTCCCACGAACCGGATCGCGAGCTACTGGCCGGGCGAGGCGTACGTCGACTGGGTCGGGCTCAGCGGCTTCAACTTCGGGACAACGAGCGAGGTGGCGAGCTGGCGGTCCATGGAGTCCGTCGTCGACGACGCGCTCCAGGAGCTCCGGCGCTACGACCTGCCGATCGTCCTCACCGAGACCGCGACCGTGCACCAGGGCGGCGACGAGGGCGAGTGGATCTCCGACGCGTTCGCGTACCTCCTCGAGGACCACCCGCTGCTGGATGCGCTCGTCTGGTTCGAGCGCGAGGTCGAGGGCGTCCGCGACTTCCGGCTGACGAGCTCGCCGGCCGCCCAGGAGGCCTTCCGGGACGTCATCGACGGCGGGGCCGTCCTCGGCGGCCCACGGGCGTACCCGAGCCCGCCGGCGGGTGGTCCCTCGTGACGGACATGTCCGGTTTGCGCTCCGGGGATCGGTACCGCACCCTGGCCGAACGGCCCCCGGCCCGGCGCGACCCGCGCGCCGCCACCGGGGCACGTGCGAGGTCTCCGTTTGCGGTTCCTTCCCCGTCAGCTGTCGGCGTCCCTGCTCGTGCTCGGGATCGCGGTCGCCGGCGTGTCGATGGGTGAGGGTCGCCTCCCCGTCCCGCAGGTGGCCCAGGCGGCCGCCGCGACGAGCACGGACGAGCCCCAGTGGGCCGTCGGCGGCGGTCGCACGGTCGTCGCCCCGGACCCGCTGGCCGGCGCGCGTCTGTACGTCGACCCGGCGAGCCCCGCCCGCCGGGAGGCCGACCGTCTCCGATCGACGGATCCGCAGGGGGCTGCGCTGTTCGACCGGATCGCGACGCGCTCCCAGGCCGACTGGTTCGGTGACTGGGTGCCGGCCTCGGACATCCGGGCGGCGGTGGCGACGCGCGTCGCGACCATCCGCGCCGCCGGCTCGCTGCCGGTCCTGGTCGTCTACGCGATCCCCGGACGGGACTGCGGCAACCACTCGGCCGGCGGGCTCGCCACCGCGGACGCCTACCGGCGCTGGGTCGCGGCCTTCGCCGAGGGCATGGGCACGGGCAGGGCCGCCGTGATCCTCGAGCCGGATGCGCTCGGCCAGCTCGACTGCCTCACCTCCGCGCAGCGCACGGAGCGGCTGCGGCTCCTCGCCGACGCCGTGACCGTCCTGGGGCGGACCGGCGCCTCCGTCTACCTCGACGCCGGCAACCCGCGCTGGCACGCACCGGCGGTGATGGCGGAGCGGCTCCGCTCGGCCAACGTCGCCGGCGCGCGCGGCTTCTCGCTGAACGTCTCCAACTTCCTCACCACGGACGAGAACGTCCGCTACGGCGCCGCCGTGTCCGAGCTCGTCGGCGGCCGCAGCTTCGTGGTGGACACCAGCCGCAACGGCCTCGGGCCGACCGCCGACCTCGAGTGGTGCAACCCGTCGGGTCGGGCGCTCGGTCGGGCGCCCGGGGCGGAGCCGGCTCGCACCGACGTGGACGGCTACCTCTGGATCAAGCGCCCCGGCGAGTCCGACGGCACCTGCAACGGTGGACCGGCAGCCGGGACGTGGTGGCCGGCCTACGCCCGCGGCCTGGCCGAGCGCGCCTCCTGACCCTCCGACGGCGGTCGGGGGTCTCTAGTCCACGACGTCCTCGGGGAGGGGCGGCTCCTCGAAGGCGCCGAGCAGGTAGGTCAGCGCGGTGCTGTGCGCGCCCGTCCGGCCGACGAGCTGGGGGACGCCCGTGTCGATCTCGTCGCCCCCGAACGCCTCCCGGAGCGTGATCGAGACGATCGGCCACAGGAGGTAGAGGTCCAGGACGGCCCACGCGGCGCTGATCCACGACCAGTCGTCGAAGGGGTGGAGGACGGCGCCGCCGATCAGCGCGAGCACCAGGAGCCCCGCCGTCGCGACCGTGACCCACGCCAGCCACGGAGGCCGGCGCTCCTCCTGGGAGGCCGTGGGCGTGAAGCTGACCTCGCGACCCGTGAACGCAGCGACGGCGCCCGCGATGTAGACGGGGAACGCTCCGAACGTGAACCGCGTGTTGCGCAGCGAGAACCTGCCGCGCAGGGACCGACGGATCAGCAGCAGCGCGAGCAGGATGTGCGGCACGTAGAAGAGCGGGAAGGCGTCCGCGTCCGGACCGAACGGGGTGATGTCGAACAGCAGTCCCAGGACCGGCATGGCGATGTAGATCGCGGTGACCATCCCGATCAGGTAGTAGGTCGTCGACAGCAGGTACTGGACGCGCTGGACGGGGTCGAAGCCCCCGCGCAGCGCCTGCCGGAACGCCGAGAGCGACCCGTTGGCCCAACGGAACTGCTGGCTGAAGTACGCCCGCAGGGTCGTCGGGCCCTCGCCCTCCGCCAGCACGTACGGGAAGTAGACCCCGCTCCAGCCACGCTGCTGCAGCCGGATCGAGGTGGCCATGTCCTCGACGACGCTCTCCTCCTCGAACCCCCCCACGTCGTCGAGCGCCGCTCGTCGCAGGATCGCGTTGGTCCCGCACAGGAAGACGGCGTTCAGCCCGTGTTTCCCACGCATCACGGTGCCGTAGAACGGCACCTGCTGGTACCAGGCACCCGCCGCGACGCGGTTCACGAGCGCGTTGCCGTAGAACTGCGGCGTCTGTACGACGGCCACCTCCGGGTCCTCGAAGTAGCCGAGGACGTGCGTGAGGAAGTCCCGCCTGGCGACGTGGTCCGCGTCGAAGACCACGATGAGGTCCCCGTCGGTCCGTGCCAGCGCGTGGTTGAGGTTGCCGGCCTTGGCCCCCTGCGAGGACGCGCGCGGGATGTAGGACGCGCCGAGCTCGTGCGCCAGCTCACGCACCTCGTCGCGCTCGGCGTCGTCGAGCACGTAGGTGCGGTGCGGCCCGTCGACCGCGACGGCCGCGCGGATGGTCCGGTGCAGCCCGTCCAGGTCCTCGCCGTAGGTCGGGATGAAGACGTCGACCCTGAAGGACGTGCTGGCCGGCGGCGGGAGCTTGATCCGGGCCGCCCACACGGCCTGCCACAGCCCGACCACATGGATGACCGTGAACAGCTCCGCGCCGGCGAGGAGGGCGAACACGACGGGGTTGCCGACGTGGCCGGGCGCGAGCCACCACCCGACGTAGAGCCCGGTCGCCGTGACGCTGAGGACGACGAGCAGCCGGGTCAGCCAGGGGCGCGGCCACCGGCGCCCCCCGACGCGCGGCAGGGTGGGCAGCGCGGCCGTCTCCTCGGCGCCCGGCGGCCGCCGGGGCCCGCGGACGCGTTGCCGGTCGCCGGCGGCCCGTGCCCCGCCGACGGCGGCCGACGCCTCGGTCTCGTCGGTGCCGTGGGGGGAGGACGAGGACGACAGCGGGGCTACCTCAGGCGTGCGACCGGAGCGGGGGGAGGGATCCATGTCGCCACCGTGCCCGACGGCGTGCCGGTGCGGGGGATGGGGCCTACGGCCCTCCGTTCACGAGGCCGGCGGTGCGCCCGACGCCCGGGGGTTCAGGTCGGCACCGGACCTGCCGAAGGCCCACACAACCGGACGTCTCGGACGTTCCGTCCCTCCGACCCCGTGAGGTACCGATGCTCCGCACCGTGCTCGTCGCCGCCCTGATCGCCACCGCCACCGTGCCCGGGACCGCTGCCGCCGCGGCGGACGGCAACGTGTTCGCCGGCGCCAGCTACTACGTCGACCCGGACGCGGACGCGGCCCGTGAAGCGGCGTCGGATCCGGCGAACGCGACCACCTGGAACCGCATCGCGGACCACGCCCAGGCCGACTGGTTCGGCGACTGGTACGCGACCTCGGACGTCACCGCCGTCGTGTCCGAGCGGGTCCAGACGATCACCGCCGCCGGCGCCCTGCCGGTCTTCGTGGCCTACGCCATCCCGCAGCGCGACTGCGGGGGCTACTCGTCGGGCGGGACGAACACGCCGGCCGACTACCAGGCCTGGGTCGACGCCTTCGCGACCGGGCTCGGGAGCTCCGCGGCCGCCGTCGTGCTCGAGCCGGATGCCCTCGCCGGGCTCGACTGCCTCAACAGCACCGACCAGCGCACCCGTCTCGACCTCCTCCGGTGGGCCGTCGACCGGCTGAACGCCCAGCCGGGCGTGGCGGTCTACCTCGATGCCGGCAACTCGCACTGGAAGCCGGCGTCCACGATGGCACAGCGGCTGACCGACGCCGGTGTGGCCGCCGCACGCGGCTTCTCGCTCAACGTCTCGAACTTCCACACGACCACCGACGAGACCGCCTACGGCCTCGCGGTCAGCGACGCCATCGGCGGCAAGCCGTTCGTGATCGACACCTCCCGCAACGGCCTCGGCCCCTCGACCGACCCCGACGATCCCGAGCCGTGGTGCAACGCGTCGGGACGCGCGCTCGGCACGCCCGCCACGGCCGCGACGGGCGACGCCCGTGTCGACGCCTACTTCTGGATCAAGCGCCCCGGCGAGTCCGACGGCACCTGCAAGGGCGGGCCGGCGGCGGGGTCCTGGTGGCGTGACTACGCCTTCGGCCTCGCCGACCGCGCGCCCTGGGCCACCACGGAGGAGCCGCCCGCTGAGGAGCCCGTCGCGGACGAGCCCGTCGTGTCGGATCCCGCCGCGCCGACCGCGAACGTGTCGGCCGTCGCCTACGCCACCTCGGGCGGCAAGCACAACGACCGGCACCTGAGCGTGACGATCGAGGTCCGCGACGACGCGGGCGCGCCGCTCGCCGACGTGTCCGTCTGGAGCGACGTCCTCCGCGACGATGCGGTGTCCCTGCGCAGCACGGCGGTGACCGGCGCCGACGGCCGCGTCACCGTCACGCTCAAGAACCACGGCCGTGGCTGCTACACCACGGACGTGACCGCCCTCCAGGCCGCGGGCCTGGACGTGCAGGACCCGACCGAGCCGGCGAACAGCTACGCCAAGGGTGCCACCTGCCCCTGACCTGACCGGTCAGGCGCGCGCGACGAACAGGCTCTGGAGGGCGTGCCCCAGCACGCCCTCCTCGTCGCGCAGCACGGACCGTGCGAGCCCGATGCCGTCGGGCTCGAGGGTCGTGCGGGCGTCGAGGCTCACCCACTCGCCGGCGGGGTAGCGCGTCAGGTGCACCGTGAGATCGGTGTTGATGAACACCCAGTCGAGGGTGTCGAACCGGGCGCTCGCCCCGTTCCCGGTGTCGGCGGCGCAGAGCACGCGCTGCAGCGCGGTGAGCGCGCTCCCGGCGACGAGCGGCTGGCGCGGGCGCATCCAGACCTGCGCAGGGCCCGGCTCGGTGAAGCCACCGGTGACGAACCGGACCTCCATGGCCGTGTGGTACCCCTCGTCCCACGGCACGGGGAAGAACGACTTCGTCCCCGCCTCCTCCGGCGGAGCGATCGTGTCCGCCGGGTCGACGAGGTCCTCCGGCAGGTCCACGTCGGCGCGGCGGATGGTCCACGCCCGCGCGAGCATGACCGGCCCGTCCTCGTCGGCGAGCACGCCCTCCGCGAGGCGGACGCTGCGTCCGCCGCGGACGACGGTGGTGGTCACCTGCAGCTCGGCGATCGGGACGGGGCGGAGGATCTCGAAGGTCACCCGGGCCAGCGGCCCCTCGAGCGCCGCCTCGAGGGCGCTGCCGAGGAGCGCCGAGGGAGGGCCGGCGTGCTGCGCGCCCTCGTCCCACGGGCCGCGCGTCAGCCCGGTCGAGCGGTACCAGCCCTCGCCCAGCGCCTCGTAGAACGCCTCCGCCACCACCCGCTCCTCGTCGCCGACCGTGGACCCTAACGGTCGCTGCTCACCGGCCGAACCGCTTCAGTCGCAGCGAGTTGGTCACGACGCTGACGCTCGAGAACGCCATCGCCGCGCCGGCGATCATCGGGTTCAGGAGCCCGGCCGCGGCGAGCGGGATGGCGAGCACGTTGTAGCCGAAGGCCCAGCCGAGGTTCTGCAGGATGGTGCGGTAGGTCCGGCGTGACAGGTCGATCGCCGTCACCACCGCACCCAGGTCGTCGCGCATGAGGGTGAGGTCGCTCGACTCGATGGCGACGTCGGTGCCGG
>JAHWKB010000352.1 GCA_019348115.1 Actinomycetota bacterium
GCGGGCGGCGAGGACGTCGATGATGCGCTGCTCGAAGCGGTCGAGGACCTGGTCGAGCCCGGCCGGGTCGATGCGCGACGACAGCGCCGTGTAGCCGACCACGTCGACGAAGCCGACGGACAGCTCGATCTCCTGCGCGTCGGTGCGGGCGGCGACGGCGACGAGCTCGGAGCTCAGCTGGCGCTGGAGGTGGAGCCGGTAGTCCGCGTCGAGGATCTCGCGGGCGACCGGCTCGAGCGACCGCGTCATCTCGGCCAGGGCCACCGACACGGTGAGGTCGTCGGCGCCGGCATGCCGCATCGGCAGCATCAGCTCGTCGCGGATCATGCTGACGTCGCTGCGGGCGATGGTCGCGAGCGCCGCACCCCTGGCACGCGCGGAGCGGATCACCACGTCGACCGGAAGCACGTCGAGGAGGCCCGACACGAGCTCCGCCCAGCGGAGGTCGTTGTCCGTGAACGTGTCGCCGGTGGGCAGGCCCGCGGCCGCGCGGATGCGGACGAGCACGTCCGGCTCGAGGCCGGTGCGCTCCACCACCTCGTCGAGGCTGTAGCGCGCGACGTCGCCGATGACCTGCTGCGCGAGGACGAGCGGCACCCGGCGCTCGAGGACGGCCCGCCGCGCGTCGTCCTCGCCGACGCCGAGCTCCTGGAGCGCCTGGACGGTCTCGATGTCGTCCTCGTCGAGGACGGGGACCGGCACGCCCACCGCGTCGCGCACGAACTGGGGGAGCTGACCGGTGAGCTCGACGGCGGACGCCGGCCGCGCAGGGAGCCCGGCCTCCCCCGCGGCGCTCGCAGCCCCCGGGTCGCGCTTCGGCACGGTCTCGCCTCCGGTCAGCGCGCCTTCATGCGCAGGGCACCGTCGAGACGGATGACCTCGCCGTTCAGGTACGGGTTCTCGACGATCTGGCGCACGAGCAGCCCGTACTCCCCCGGCTCGCCGAGGCGGTGCGGGTGCGGGATGTCGGCGGCGAGGGCGTCGCGGGCCTCCTGCGGCAGCCCCGCGAGCATGGGCGTGTCGAAGGTGCCCGGCGCGATCGTCACGACCCGGATCAGCTCGCGGGCGAGGTCGCGGGCGACCGGCAGGGTGAGTCCGACGATGCCGGCCTTCGAGGCCGCGTACGCTGCCTGCCCCATCTGACCGTCGAAGGCCGCGATGGAGGCGGTGTTCACGATCACGCCCCGCTCGTCGCCGTCCGGCTCCTGCGACGCCATCTGCGCGGCGGCGAGACGCACCACGTTGAAGGTCCCGACGAGGTTGACCTGGACGGTCCGGGCGAAGACGTCGAGGTCGTGGGGCCCGGCGCGACCGACGGTCTTCTGGGCGGGCGCGATGCCGGCGCAGTTGACGGCGATGTCGAGGCTGCCGAAGCGCTCCGTCGCGAGCGCGATCGCGTCCGTCACCTGCTGCGGGTCCGTGACGTCGGCCGGCGTGGACAGCGCGACGTCACCGAGCTCGGCCGCCCGCTCGTCCCCGTCCGCGGACGGGAGGTCGAGCAGGACGACGTTCGCGCCCGCCTCGACCAGCACCCGCGCGGTCGCGTTGCCGAGACCGGACGCGCCGCCGGTGATGAGCGCCGTCTTGCCCTGGATCTGCACGGCGGTCCCTCCGGGAGGGTCGGGAAGGGGATCTGCGGCTCTCGGACCGAGCCTAGTCACCTGTCACGGACGCTCCGGGCGGCCGCCGCCCCCGCCCGGACGGACGGTCCGGGCCCGTGACCCCCGCGGTCGGGAGATCGCTGTCCGGAACGAGGTGACCCGAGTACCGTGACGAGGTGACCCCAGTACGGTGTCCGCACGCCCCCGGGGGGGACGATGACGTCGATGAAGGTGCTGGTGGTGGAGGACGACGAGGCCCTCCGCGGCCTCATCCTGGCCACCCTCCCCGACGACTGGACGGTGCTCGAGGCCGGCGACGGGATGGAGGCCATCGCCGTCGCCCGCGCGTACCGCCCCGACGCCGTGATCCTCGACCACGACCTCCCGATGATCGCCGGCGCCGACGTCTGCGAGATCCTGCGGCGCGAGCCGTGGACCGACGACACCTACATCCTCGCCCTGACGGGCTCCGACGACCGGCACGTCCGACGACGGTTCGCCGACGCCGGGGCGGACGCGTTCCTCCTCAAGCCCTTCAGCCCGGTGCAGCTCCTCGATCTCCTCGACCGCTGGGAGCGCGTCGGTGTCTGAGGCGCCCGATGTCCTGCCGCGTCGTCCGCTGGGCTCCGACGACCCGGCGGCGCTCCAGGCACAGGTCCTCGCCTACGCCCGCGACCTGCGCGTGGCGCTCGAACGCGGCCGCGAGGCCACCCGCGACCTGGCACGGACGCACCTCGAGACGGTCGCCGCGCTGGCGGCCGCGGTCGACGTCCGCGACGAGGTCACCGGCGGCCACGTCTACCGCGTCGCCAACTACGGCACGGTCCTCGCGCGCGACCTCGAGCCGGCGCTCGTCGACGATCCCCAGCTGGTCTACGGCTTCCTGCTCCATGACATCGGCAAGCTCGCGATCCCGGACGCCGTCCTGCGCAAGGACGGCCCGCTCG
>JAHWKB010000353.1 GCA_019348115.1 Actinomycetota bacterium
GACGTCCCGAGCTCGAGGATCGGGAACAGGTCGGTGAGGTAGTCGCGCAGCACGTTGCCGGTGACCGAGATCGTGTTCTCACCGCGCTTGGCCCGCTCGAGGCTGAAGCGCGTGGCCTCGGCGACGGCCATGATGCGGATGTCGAGCCCCTCGGTGTCGTGCTCGGGGAGGTAGCTGTTCACCTTCGTGATGAGCTCGGCGTCGTGCGCGCGGGTCTCGTCGAGCCAGAAGACCGCCGGCCAGCCGGTGCGGCGGGCACGGTCGACGGCGAGCTTCACCCAGTCACGGATCGCGGCGTCCTTGGTCTGCGATCCACGCCAGATGTCGCCCGGCTGGACGTCGTGCTCCAGCAGGACGTTGCCGTCGGCGTCGACGACACGGACGGTGCCGGCGGTCCCGATCTCGAAGGTCTTGTCGTGGGAGCCGTACTCCTCGGCCTTCTTCGCCATGAGGCCGACGTTGGGGACGGTGCCCATCGTCGTGGGGTCGAACGCGCCGTGCTCCTTGTGGAAGCGGATGGTCTCCTCGTAGAGGTCGGCGTAGGACGAGTCGGGGATGACGGCCTTGGCGTCCTGCTGCTCGTCGTTGGCGTTCCACATCTGCCCGGACGTCCGGATCATCGCCGGCATCGACGCGTCGATGATGACGTCGCTCGGGACGTGCAGGTTCGTGATGCCTCGCGAGGAGTCGACCTGCGCGAGGTCCGGGCCGCGCTCGTAGGCCGCCTGGATGTCGGCCTCGATCTCCTTGCGCTTCTCGTCGGGGAGCTGATCGAGGTCGCGCTCGAGGCTCGCCATGCCCTCGCTCGGGGACCACCCGAGCTCGCGGAACGTGTCCTCGTGCTTGTCGAACAGCTCGCCGTAGTAGGCGCGGATGGCGTGGCCGAAGATGATCGGGTCCTGGACCTTCATCATCGTGGCCTTGAGGTGCACGGAGAACAGCACGCCCTTGTCGCGGGCGTCGTCCACCTGTCGCTGGAGGAACTCGACGAGCGCCTGCTTGCGCATGACGGCGCCGTCGAACACCTCGCCGGCGAGGAGGGGGAACGCCGGTTTGAGCTCGGTCGTGGACCCGTCGTCGGCGACGAGCTCGATGCGGACCTCGGTCGCGTCGGGCACGGTCACCGACCGCTCGGTCGAGCGGAAGTCGCCCTCGCCCATGGTCGCGACGTGCGACTCCGAGTCCGACGACCACTCACCCATCGAGTGCGGGTGGCGCTTGACGTACTCCTTGACGGCCTTCGGCGCGCGACGGTCCGAGTTGCCCTCGCGCAGGACGGGGTTGACGGCCGAGCCCTTCACCTGGTCGTAGCGGGCCTTGACCTCGCGCTCCTCGTCCGTCGAGGGCTCCTCCGGGTAGTCCGGGATGTCGAAGCCCTTCGCCTGCAGCTCCGCGATCGCCTTCTCGAGCTGCGGGACGGAGGCCGAGATGTTCGGGAGCTTGATGACGTTCGCCTCGGGCTTCAGCACGAGCTCCCCGAGCTCGGCCAGGGCGTCGGGCACGCGCTGCTCCTCGGTCAGCCGGTCGGGGAAGACGGCGAGGATGCGCCCGGCCAGCGAGATGTCCCGTCGCTCGACGTCGACGCGCGCGGCGCCGGCGAACGCCTCGAGGATCGGCAGGAAGGAATGGGTCGCCAGTGCCGGCGCCTCGTCCGTGTACGTGTAGGAGATCGTCATCGTCGCTGCCTCTTCCGGGTACGCAGGTCGTCGACCCGGGACCCTATCCGCCCGACGCCCGCCCCCGACCCCGGCCACCCCGGCGGATAGGGTCCGGTCGGACGGGAGCGACGCCCATGCCGGGACGCACGCGACCGAGGCTCTGCCAGGTCGTCTTCGACACCACGGATGCGCGCGCCTCCGCCGAGTTCTGGCGCCAGCTCCTCGGGCTCGTCTACCCCGAGCCGCACCGGCCACCTCCGTCGGGCGAGGACGACCCCGACGAGCCGCTCCGCGTCTACGCCGACCCTGCCGGTCGCACCTTCTGCGTGTTCGTCGGGGACACCGCCGTCCTGGAGCGGCGGCTCAGCGACCGAGGGCGCTGAGGGCCCGTAGGGCGGCCGCCCCGAGGGGTGCCGGCGAGCCCGCGAGATCGCCGAGACGGATCTCCTCGAGCACGGCGCGCGGCGCGAGGTCCCGCCACTCCCGGGCGACGGCGATCGGGTGCCCGGCGTCGTCCGGCCACGCCACGAGCCCGAGCGGGACGGCGAGGCCGCGCAGCTCGACCTCGGTGGGGGCGAGGCCGCCGTCGAGTGCCGTCAGGGCGGCCGTGAGGCTCGCCGGATCGTGGACGGGCCAGTCGCGCAGCAGCACCTCGCGGAGCCACGGCTCCATCGTGTGGTCCTCCCGGAACGACGCGATCATCCCGTCGACGCCGGACCGTGCCACCTCGGCGGCGACCGCGGCGTGCGCGCCCTCACCCGGGACGGCCCGGCCCGTCCACGCCGGGAGGCACGCGACGACGGCGCGGGCACGGAGCGCCCCGACGCTGGCGGCCCACGCCACCGCGACGTGGCCCCCGAGCGAGATGCCCGCGACCGTGACGGGCT
>JAHWKB010000354.1 GCA_019348115.1 Actinomycetota bacterium
CGGCTGCGGGAGCACGTCCGCCTGATCGTCGAGGCGGTCGAGTTCGGCTCGCTGGCACCGGCGGACCGCCACCGGGTCCTGGACGCCGTGCCGAGCCTCCGCGACGGGGAGGACGCGACGTGATCCGGCTCCGTGCCCTCCGCGACCGCTTCCGCGGGAGCCTGTTCTACGTGCCGTCGCTGTTCGTGACGATGGCAGCCGCGCTCGCATGGGGCGTCATCCGCTTCGAGAGCGGCGCCGTCTCGTCGGGCGGCAGCAGAGGGTTGCTCCTGTCCGTCACGGTCGCGTCGGCTCGCTCCATCCTCGGCACCATCGCCGGCGCCACCATCACCGTGGCCGGCATCGTGTTCTCCGTCACCGTCGTCTCGGTCCAGCTGGCGTCCACCCAGTTCACGCCGCGGGTGCTGCGCGGGTTCCTGCGCGACCGCTTCCAGCAGAACATCATCGGCATCATCGTCGGCACGTTCACGTACTGCACCCTGGTCCTCGCGACGATCCGGGTCACCGGGTCCGACAGCGACGAGGCGGCATCACCGAGCCTGTCGGTCACGATCGCCATCGTCCTGGCCGTGGCGTCGATCCTCGGCATCGTCGCGTTCATCGACCACAGCGCCAGATCGATGCAGGTCGGCCACATCATCCGCCGGGTGACCGCCGAGACCCGGGAGCGCATCGCCGTGCTCTACGTGGACCGGAGCGACGACGACTGCATCCTCGACGAGATCCCGCCGGAGCCCGACGGCGAGCCCACCGTCGTGCGGGCGTGGGAGGACGGATGGATCCAGCAGCTCTCCGAACGCGTGCTGTGCGAGGCCACCGCACCCGGCAGCTACCTGCGCGTCGACAGCGGCGTCGGCGCGTTCGTGGTCGAGGACACCCCGCTCGTGACGGTCTGGGGCGACGACGCCCCCGACATCGCGCGGATGCGGGAGGCGTTCGCCATCGGCGCCGAACGGACCATGCAGCAGGACGTGATGTTCGGGATCCGCCAGCTGGTCGACATCGGGCTGCGCGCACTGTCCACCGGCGTCAACGACCCCACCACGGCCTACGAGGTCATCGTCCACCTCGGCTCCATCCTGTCGGACGTGCTGCGACGCGACCTCCCGCCACGCGTCCGCAACGACCCCGAGGGTCGCACGCTCGTGCTGTCCGAGCGGCACGACCACGAGGCCCACGTGAAGCGCGCGTTCGGCCAGCTCCGCATCGCCGGCGCGGGCCAGCCGGCGGTGCTCATCCGGCTCCTGCGGACGCTGCACCTCCTCGACGAGCTGATGCGTGAGGTGGGTCCCGAGGACGGCTCGCGCAGCGCCGCCGGCGACCTCACGTCCCGGCGGGACGCGATCCGGAGACAGGCCGACCTCGTGATCGCGACCGCGGAGCACGCCGGCTACATCGAGGCCGACCTCGAGGAGATCCACCGCGAGGCGCGCGACCTCGGGTTCCTCCCACCCGGCGTACCCGCGACCGGCGCCGGGCACGGGGACTGAGCGGCGCACGGTCACTACCCTGCCCGACGGCACACACGTGCCGAGGAGGCGTCCGGGTTCCTGGTGGGCCCCGCGGTCTTCAAAACCGACGAGGGGGTGCTGAGCCCCCTGGCGGGTTCGATTCCCGTCCGCCTCCGCTCGTTCACTCCCCCGACAGCTCGTCGTCGACCGCACGCGCGCGGTCGACGAGCTCGGGCATCGCGGGGCGTGCCGCCGGCTCCCACGCCATCGCGTCGCGGACGAGCCGTTCGAGGACGGCGGGGACCTCGGCCGGCAGCTCGAGCCGGCGGACGTCGTCCGGCGCGAGCCGTCGGCGCACGTCCCGCTCGTCGCGGAGCGGACCGAACGGGGAGCTCCCCCGGAGCGCCGTCGCGACGGTGACCCCGACCCCCCAGACGTCCGTCGCCGGCGACAGCCCCCCGAACGACGCCGGGTCGTGCTGCTCCGGCGACTGGAAGCGGTGGCTCCCGACGAGCCCCCGGACCGCCGCCGCGTCCGCGAGGGAGCGCGCGACGCCGAGGTCCAGCAGACGCGACCGGGACGACAGGATCGTGTTCGACGGCTTCACGTCGAGGTGCACGGCGCCGGCACGGTGCAGCGAGGCCAACCCGTCCGCGAGCTCCAGGACGAGGCGCGCAGCGTCGGCGGCGCCCAGTGGACCGGTGCGGCGGACGGCCGTCGAGAGTCGCGGCCCCGGCACGTGCTCGAGCACGAGCTGGAGCGCCCCGCGGTCCTCCCGCAGCTCGAGCAGGCGGGGGAACAGCGGATGGTCGAGGCGCCCGAGCAGCTCCCCCTCCGCGAGGAGCGCCCGGGCCGCCACGCCCGTGGCACTGGGACGCAGGAGCTTCACGACGACCAGATCCGAGGGGTCCTCGCCGCGGGCGAGCACCACCTCGGTGCGCTTCCCGCCCCCGAGCTGGCGCACGACCCTGCGCCCGCCGGCGACGGCGTCGCCGGGCTGCAGGTGCCAGGAGGCTCGGTCGGTCACGGGTCCCCCATCCGCGCGAGGTCGTCTTCGACGCTGCTCGACGCCCGCGCGAGGTCGTCTTCGACG
>JAHWKB010000355.1 GCA_019348115.1 Actinomycetota bacterium
CCATCCCGGTCGAGGAGGCGGAGCTCGACTTCCACATCGTGGACGAGTTCCAGGGGGAAGCCGACGCACGGATGCTGCGGCTGCTGCTGGTGGCGGCGCACAAGGACATGGTGGCCACCCACATCGCGGCCGCCGAGGAGGCGGGCCTGCGCCCGACCGGCGTCGACCTCAACCCCTTCGCCCTGCTCCGCGCGCTCGCCAGCGACTCGACGTTCGAGGCGGGCGGCGAGATGATCATCGACGTCGGTGCGGGCGTGACCAACATCGTCATCCACGAGGCCGGGGTGCCGAAGTTCGTCCGCATCCTCGTGCTCGGCGGCGACGACATCACGGACGCGCTCGCCGCGACGGGTCGGCACTCACACGAGGACGCCGACCTCCTCAAGCGCCGTTCCGGCCTGTCGGGCGGCGAGGGCGACGACGCCCGGATCATCGACGAGCAGGCGGGTCAGTTCGTCGACGAGGTGCGCAACTCCCTCGACTACTACCAGGCCCAGACGGGCAGCAGCCGCATCACCCGCGTCGTGCTCACCGGTGGCGGTTCGCTGCTCACCGGGCTGCCCGAACGGCTCAGCGGCGCCATCCGGCTCCCGGTCGAGGTCGGCAACCCGTTCGATCGGTGGCCCGTCTCCAAGGTCGAGATGGCACCCGAGCAGCTGGCGCAGGTCGGGCCGGTGCTCACGACCTCCATCGGTCTCGCGCTGGGGGGTGCCGAATGAGCGTCAGGGTCAACCTCCTCCCGGGTGAGGTCGCCGAGCGCAATCGTGCGGCCCGCCAGCGGGCCGGCCTGGCCGCCGGGGCCGTCGCGTTCCTCGGAGCGCTCGGTCTCGTGTACCTGGTCCAGCTCAACCGGGTCGGGGACGCGCAGGAGCAGCTGGAGGCCGAGCAGGCGCGCGTCGCCGAGTTGCAGGCCGAGGTGGCGGACCTCCAGGAGTTCCAGGAGCTCGAACAGCGGGCTGCGGCCAGCGAGACGGTCCTCGTCTCGGCACTCGGCGACGAAGCCTCGATCGCCGGTGTGCTCCAGGATCTCGCGGCGGTGATGCCGAGCGATGCCGAGCTCAACTCGATCTCGATCACCGTCAACGACACGGCGGTCGCCCCTGTGGCCGGGCAGACACGGGCCTCCTACGGGACGATCACGATGTCCGGCCGCACGTTGCGGGGGCACGCGCCGGGGCTCGAGCGCCTCCTGCTCGAGCTCGACAAGGTCGCATCGTTCTCGGGCCTGTTCTTCTCGTCCTCGGCCGTCGACGAGGCCAACGTGGGGACCTTCTCCGTGGAGCTCAACCTCGGTGACGAGATCCTGACCCGCCGGTACCTCAACGGGTTGCCGGAGGAGCTGCGATGACCCGCCAGAACGCCATCCTCAGCGTGCTCGGGGTCGTCCTCGTCCTCGTCCTCTTCTACTTCTTCGCGTTCCAGCCCAAGAACGAGGAGATCGCGGTCATCCGCGAGGAGATCGACACGGCCGTGGCGCAGCAGGCGACGCTCGAGTCGAGGATCGCCGCGCTGCAGGAGGTCCGGCTGCGAGCGCCCGAGATCGAGGCGGCCCTGGCCGCCGCCGAGAGCATCATCCCGCGCGAGTCCGCCCTTCCCAGCGCTCTGCGTCAGCTGCAGCTCGCAGCGGACGACAGTGGCGTGGATCTCATCACCATCTCACCCGGTCGGCCGACGGTTGTCGAGGGGGCCGCTCCCGAACTGGCCCTCATGACCATCTCCGTCGCGATCGAGGGCAGCTACTTCCAGCTCGTGGACTTCCTCCGGCGCATCGAGGACCCGGCCATCACGCCGCGGGGCATCGAGTGGAACTCCGGGTCGCTGGCGCCGACGGTCTATCCCCGGCTGACCGTCTCTCTCAGCGGAGAGATGTACGCCCTGCTGCCGGCGGCGCCGGTGCCGGTCGAGGAGGCCCCTGTCCCCACGGAGACCCCCGTACCGGTCGAGACGGAGCCCGCGGCATGAGCGACGCATCTGCAACGGACGGGCGTCGTCCCCTCGTCGTCGTCGGCGTGACCATCGTCGTACTGCTCGTCCTCGCGGCGCTGTGGTTCCTGGTGGTGTCACCGCTCCTCGCCGGCGATGCCGAGGACGACGCCGACTTCGACCCGCGGGCGGGTCAGCCGGACGTCACCGCCACCGAGCCGACCGCGGACCCGACCGAGACGACCGACGAGGACGTGCTCGCCGCGCTCCCGATCGAGACCTACGAGATCTTCCTCTCGCGTGACCCGTTCGAACCCGTGATCCCGGCCGCTGACGCCGGCGGGGGAGGGACCGATGCCGACGGTGACGGCGTTCCCGACGGCGGCACCGACACCGACGGCGACGGTGTCCCCGACGACGGGACCGACGGCGACGGCGACGGGACGGACGGCGATGGGGACGGGGCGGTCGAGCACAACGCGGTGCTGATCGACGTCTTCGTCGACGACTCCGGCCAGGCCCGTGCGCTCGTCCGTGTCGACGACCGGATCTACACCGTCGGCGAGGGCGACATCTTCGCGGACGGCTACGCCGTCGTGGCCATCGACGGCAGCTGCGT
>JAHWKB010000021.1 GCA_019348115.1 Actinomycetota bacterium
TCGTCGCGGTCCGCACCACCATCGGCGGGATCATCCTGCTCGTCATCCTCCACGCACGTGGCGGTCGGCTCCCGACGGACCGGACCGTGTGGGCGCATCTGTTCGTCCTCGCGACCATCGGCAACGCCGTCCCGTGGGCGCTCGTGGCGTGGGCCCAGCAGACCATCCCCTCGGGTCTCGCGGCCGTGGTGAACTCGCTCGTGCCCGCTTCCACGCTCGCGGTCGCGGCGGCCGTCGGGGTCGAGCGGCTGACGCTCCGCCGCGTCGCCGGGCTCGCCCTCGCGGTCGTCGGCACGCTCATCGTCGTCGGCGGCGAGGTCGGCGCGCCCGGCCGGCTCCTGTCGATCGTGATCCTCGCCGGCGCCACCGTCCTCTACGGCGCCGCGACGGTCTACGCCAAGCGCTTCGTGAGCGACCACGTGCGACCGCTCACGATCGCGGCCGGGCAGGTGATGCTGGCGGCCCTCGCGTCCATCCCGGTCGCGTGGCTCGCCGGCCCGACCCCGCGCTGGGCAGCGCTGGGACCCCCGGTGATCGTCTCGATGCTGCTGCTGGGGGCCTTCGGGACCGGGATCGCCTTCCTCCTCTACTACTCGCTCATCGGCCGGGTGGGACCGACGAACACGACGATGGTGACCTACCTCATCCCCGTCGTCGGGCTCGCTGCCGGGGCGCTGCTCCTCGACGAGCGCTTCGGCATCCACGTGCTCGCCGGCCTCGGCGTCATCGTGGGCGGCATCTGGCTGGCGCAGCGCACGGCCGCGCCTCCGCCCGCACCCTGACGTCCGTCCGGCTTCACGCCGTCCCGGCGAGGTGGAGCGTGATGCCGGCGTCCCCGGGCAGGCGCTCGAGGGTGGGGTCGGCGGTGTCCAGCCGCCGCACGAGGAAGGCGCCCGTCGCGTCGGCGACCGTGAGCGACCGCCCATCGGGGAGGAACTCGACGCGGACGCTGTCGTAGGCGACCGGTCGTGGCAGCGGGACGGCGGCCAGCTCCTCGCCGGTGCCGGCGTCGAGCACGCGGAGGACCGCGTCGTCGCCCGGGACGTTGGGGTCCCCGCCCTCGACGACGGCGAGGTGGGCCCCGTCGATCGAGCGGGCGAGACCCGTCAGCCACCCGTCCGCCAGGGTCGTGCCGCGGGTCTCGGACTCCGCGGTCACCGCCGCGACGTCCCCGACCCGGAGCGCGCACTGCAGGTGGCAGGCGAGCCACGCGGCCGAGCCGTCGACGCCGACGGTGAGCTCGTCGGTGAAGCCCTCGACGCCGGCGGACACGCCGTGGTCCACGATGGCGTCGTCGCCGGCGAGCGCGACGGAGACGAGCCGTTCCACGTCCTCCTCCGAGGTGCCCTCGGCGCCGGTCCGGAAGGTGAACCACACGTCCTCGCCGGCGAGCGTGAGGAGGCGCTGGGCCCGGGCGGGGGGAGCGAGCGTCCGCGACTCCCCCTCGCCGGAGACGTGCAGGATCGCGCCGCCCACCTCCTCCTGGAGGACGACCCCGCCCGCGGCCGTCCCGATGACCCGACGCGCCGGACCCTCGAGCAGGACGCTCTCGACGGTGCCGTCCGCCGCGTGCCGGACCACGCCCGTTGCTCCGTAGCGGCTGTGCGCGAGCCCCACGACGCCGGCGTCGACGGCGGCCGTGCCGGTGTCGGCCGGCGCCGGCGACGGGGCGGGCGCGGGCGACGGGCCCTCCGACGCCGACGTCGAGCCTGCAGGACCGAGGTCCTCGACCGGGAAGGGGCCCGGGCCCGTGGGCAGCTCGGTGGCGACCCCCAGTCCGACGACCGCGACGGTGAGCCCCGCGACGATCCCCGCCGCACGTCGCTGCTGCGCGCGCCGGCGGCCACGCACGACGACGTCGTCGACGTGGCCGGGATCGGCGGGCAGCCCGTCCGCGGCGCGCCGGAACCGCTCCTCCAGGTCGTGGTCGGGGGTCACGTCCCCACCTCCAGGTCGGCCCGCAGCCGCTGGAGGCCGCGGGTGACGCGGCTCCGTGCGCTGCCGGGCGTGATGTCGAGCGCCGCCGCGATCCGCTCGTGCGGCCAGTCGAGGACGAAGCGGAGGACGATCGCGTCTCGCTGGCCGTCCGGGAGGGCGGCGACGGCGGCCCAGAGCGCCGGGTCGGGGAGGTCAGAGGGGCGCGCCGCGGCCGACTCCGGCGCGGGGATGGCGACGAGGCGGCGCGTCCGTCGCCACCTCGATCGCGCCCAGTTGACGGCCACCCGGTAGACCCACCCCGCCGGGTCGTCGTACCCACCGACGCGCGTCCACCGCTGGTACGCGCGCGTCATCGCCTCGTCCACCGCCTCGCCGGCGAGGGCGTGGTCACCGATGGCGAAGGCGACGGCCCGTCGGAGCCCTTCGCGGTCCCCGCGGTAGAAGGACTCGAACGGCACGGCCACGCGGGACGGGACAGCGCCGGTCACGGCCGCCGCCCGCGTGGTCCCTCCATCGGTCACGTGATCCGCCCCTCGACGCCAGGCGTACGGAACACCCACGGGGCGTGCGGAACGCTGCATCCGTCCCGGCGGCGTGCGGCCTGCGCCTGCCGACGGGCATCCACGGGAGCCGGCGGCGGTCCGCGGGGGCGTCCCGCGACGTCAGTCGGACCCGACGGGGACGAGCAGGAACTCGGCGCCGACGTGGTCCAGGAGCTCGATCGGATCGGCCGGTGCCCAGCGGTTGCCGTCGAAGGCGGCCTGCAGGTCGTCGGGGTAGTCGGCGCGGTCGTCGTCGTCGAGGCCGGCCTCGCCGCGCGCTCGCGGGTTCTTCACGGTCAGCACGAAGCGGTCGGCCGCGCCGATGCCGAGCTGCGCGAGGACGTGCTCGTCGTCGATGCGAGGTGCGAGGTCGAGCGCGAGCTCCGTCGAGCGACCGGACCGCCTCAGCGTCCACGTGCCCTCGGCCGCCACGACGGTCGCGGACTGGTGGCGCTCGCCCTGCGTCTGCGTGCTGTAGGTCCAGTCCCCGAGGACGTCCTCGAACGCGGCGACGTCCTCGGCGACCTGTCGCACGTGCCCCCAGTTCGGGGAGTCGTCGTCGGGGCGGGGCAGCCGCTTGCGGCCGATCTCCGCGAGCCGAGCCGGCCCGTCCTCCTGGTCCAGCACGAGCAGCAGCTCCTGCACGTCGACGAGGTCGGCGACCTCCTCGACGTCGATGGCGGGCCGGTAGCGCACCTCGAGGTGTCCCTGGACGTCCACAGCATCTCCTCCGGGCGGCGGGATCGAGCGGTAGCAGCATCGAACAGGTGTTCGCCGTACGTCGCAGCCGTCTGCCCCGGCCACCCGGCCTCGGCCGCGCCGCCGGGTCAGCCCTCGACGCGCCGGCGGACCTCGTCGGGGACGGCGGCCGCCCGGGGCAGCCGCACGGGCGTGATGGACACGCCGCCCTCGCCCGCGACGGCCACGTCGGTCCCCGCGAGCTCGTCCCAGCGGGTGATGGTGAGGAAGTCGTGCTCGTAGGTGCCCGGCCCGGTCGCGCGGAACAGCCGGTCGTAGCCGACACGCGCGATGTCGGTGACGCGGCGGGGCGTCGCCGGGGTGGCGTCGAAAGGGAGGTTCACGCTGATCACGTCGGCATGCGCGAACAGGTCCGCCTCGCGGAGGTCACGGAGGATCGTGACGCAGGTCGCGGCGAGCTCCTCCCACGCGGCCTTCGCCTCGGGGGACTCGGCGCGGGCGCGCCAGTCGGCCCAGTCGCCGTCCCACACGCCGGTCGAGAAGGCGATCGCCGGGATGCCGCTGATCCACCCCTCGACGGCGGCGCCGACGGTGCCGGAGGACATCAGGAACGCGGCGCCGTGGTTGAAGCCGAGGTTGATGCCGGACACGACGAGGTCGGGGAGCCTGTCGCCGAGCTCGTGGATGCCGAGCTGCGCGGCGTCGGCCGGGTAACCCGAGCACGTCCAGACCGGGTGGCCGTCGACGGTCGTCTCCTCGAGGAGGACGGCCTCCGTCCGGGTGATCGCCTTGCCGATCCACGACCGCTCGCGGTCGGGGACGCACACGCGCACCTCGCCGAGGTCGGCGAGGGCACGTGCGAACGGCACGAGCGCGGGCGAGCCGGCGCCGTCGTCGTTCGTGAGGAGGATGCCGGTCACGCGGCCGTCAGCTCGGTGGCCAGGGGCTGGAGTACCTCGGCGAGGTCGGCGTCGAGACGGCAGGCGGCGAAGCGGTCCCCGCGCGTGACGCCGCGGTTCACGATGGCGACCGGGAGGCCCCGCCGGACGGCCGCGGTGACGAACCGGAAGCCCGAGCCGACCGTGAGCGAGGAGCCGAGGACCAGGAGGGCGGACGAGCGCTCGAGGAGCCCGAGCGCGCGGACGAAGCGTTCCCGCGGCACGTGCTCGCCGAAGAAGACGACGTCCGGCTTCAGCACCCCCCCGCAGCGCCGGCACGACACGACGCGGAAGCCGGCCACCGCATCCTCGGGGAGGGCGACGTCACCGTCCGGTCGGAGGCTGCCGGCGGCCCCGTGGCGCTCGCGGAAGCCCGGGTTCACGACGTCGAGACGGAGCATCACCTCGAGGCGCGGTCGGCGGTCGCCGCAGTCGATGCACACGACCGCGTCGAGTCGACCGTGGAGATCGATGACGTCGCGGCTCCCGGCCGTCGTGTGGAGTCCGTCGACGTTCTGGGTGACCGTGCCCGTGAGCAGGCCGGCGCGGTCGAGCGCCGCGACGGCCAGGTGGCAGGGGTTGGGTCGCGCGGCGGCGATCGTCTGCCAGCCGAGGTGGCTGCGGGCCCAGTAGCGCCGGCGCTCGTGCTCCGAGCCGACGAAGCGGTCGTAGGTCATCGGCAGGGCGTTGCGGAGCTTCCCGGTCGGACCGCGGTAGTCGGGGATCCCCGAGTCGGTCGACACGCCGGCACCCGTCACGACGAGGACCCGGCCCCGGCCGACCAGGTCGGTGAGGGCGTCGGTGGTGCCGATGGCCGCCGTGACGGGTGCGTCGGCCGGCGCGCGGAGTGACGGAGACATGCCCGCAGGGTACGGCAGCCCCGCCGCCACCCGTCCGGCCGGGGCGACGGCCAGCGGGCGTCCGGTGCGACGGCCAAGGTGGCCAGGCAGACGACCGACACGGATCACCGACACGGAGGAGCACCCATGGCCATCCGCGACATGCTGAAGGACCACGAGGACGACCTGAACGTCGACGCGCTCGCGAAGGCGATCGAGGCGCTGATCGACTGCGCCGCGCACTGCAACGCCTGCGCGGACGCCTGTCTCGAGGAGGACATGGACATGACGCGGTGCATCCGCGCCTGCGTCGACTGCGCCGACATCTGCGACGCGACCGCGAGCGTCATCGCGCGCGCCGGCGCATCGGGCGCCCCGTGGCTCGACCTCGTCCGGGTCTGCGCCGACGCCTGCGCGAACTGCGCCGACGAGTGCGACTCGCACGACCACGACCACTGCAAGGTGTGCGCCGAGGCCTGCCGGAAGTGCGAGCAGGCCTGCCGGGCACTCCTCGACGCGGCCGCCTGAGCGCGGACGACACAGGGGCGGGACGCTGGTGCGTCCCGCCCTCCGTCGTGCGTGTCGGGTCAGGCGTTCGCCTGGGCGCGGCGCCGGCGGAACAGCTCCACACCGGCGAGGGTGACACCGAAGGCCGCGGCGACCGCGCTCGACGTCGGCACCCCACCGTCGCCCGCGCCCAGCGGCGTCACGGTCGCGCCGGCGGCGACGACGTCGGCCTGCTGGACGACCACGCCGGTGGCGTCGATGCCGGGGTCGAGCTTCACGACCTCGACGCCGCGGCGGTAGTCCATGATGTAGGCGACCTCGCCACTGCCGTCGCTCGCGGTGCCGATCCATTGCACCGAGCCGCTGTACCCCTCGGCAGGCGTGATCCACCCGATCTCCGTCATGACGCCGTCAGCGCCGACCTGGACGAACCGGGTGCCGCGGTCGTAGTACGAGATGGCGAGGAGGCCACCGTCGTCGAAGTCGGCGTGTGGCTCCATCCAGTGGGCGCAGTAGAGGACGTGCCCGGGCGCCTGACCCTGGACGAAGATGCCGCGACCGCCGGCGTCGAACGCGTCCAGCCGTTGCGACTCGACTTGCTGGACCTCCCGGGCGGACATCTCGCCGTCCTCGTAGGCCTCGATCGCCTCGACGAGGGCTCGCACGTCCCACGTCTCGATGACGGAGTTGTCGCCCTCGCAGTCGCTCCCCACGTACTGGGTGACCGGGACGCCCGCGGTCCGGGGGCCGATCTCGGTGCCGAACACGGCGATCGGCGCCTTGCCGTCCTGCGCCCATTCGACCGAGTGGTAGCCGAGGAACCCGCCGAACCGGTTGGGGTCGCCGATGGTGTTCAGCAGGACCGGTGCCGTGGGGTCGCTCGTGTCCATGAGCACGTTCTGGTTGCCGGCCGACATCACGAGGCCGGGACGGATCTCGGTGAGGTCGTGGGTGTAGGGGGTGTTGTAGCCGGTGGACGTCCGCCAGCTCTTGTCCGAGAGCAGCACCGGGGCGGTCGGGTTACGCAGGTCGACGATGTGCCCCGACCGCCCGTAGGCGAAGGCACAGCCGTCGCCCTGCGCGTGGTCGGGCACGCCCTTGCCGGGCTTCCCGCTCCGGTCCTTGGTGTGCCCGAGCGCGTTGCCGCCCGGCCCGGTGCTGACGCACGTCCAGGTGTGGTCGGAGACCGGCGCACTGCCGATGATGCGGAGGTCGCGGGGGTTGGAGACGTCGACGACCTGGAGGGTGTTCGACGTCCCGGGGCTCGGCGATCCGTCGACGAGGAGGATGCTGCCGTCGGTGTCCGGATCCTCCTGGGCGAGCGCGGCTCCGAGGCCGTTCTGGTAGAGGGTCACCGAGTCGAGGAGCAGGGGCTTCTCCGGTGAGGACACGTCGTACGCGTAGACGCCACGGGGGTCGGTCACGAAGAACACGTCACCCACGACGCGGCCACCGGCCGTCCCGGTGTGCTCGGGGAAGCGCCCGAGGTACTCGACGTTGTCGGTCCGGGCGTGGGTCAGGTCCGTCGGGAGGGTCGGTGCCAGCTCGACCGTCGGATGGGCGAGCGCGGGCAACGCGGTCGAGAGCGCGAGCGCGGCGCCGAGGGCGGCGGCAACGAGGGGACGCACGGGGACTCCTGGAGGTCGGGTTCCCCGCGCTCTTCGACGCCCGTGCGTCCGACTCCTCCCGTCCTGCCGTCCTGCGCACGCCCCGCTCGTCGGGGAGGTCAGGAGCGGTCCGCGGCCCCCGGCGTGCCGCTGGCGCCGGCGGCGCCGTGCATGCCGTCCTCGGGGTTCCGGTCGCCCGCCCCCGAGACGCGACCGCCAGGCTCCATGCCCTCCTTGAGCTGCTCCTCGCCGGCCTCGGCGAGGTCGTCGGGGACGCTGCCCTGCGGCGGCACGCCGCCGCGGTCCTGGTCGCCCTCGGCCGCGGCCATCGCCGCCTGCTCCTCGGGGCCCTCGCCCGGGACCGTCCCGGCGGTGGTCTCGTCCGTGCGGGGGTGCGGCTCCTGGCTCACGTCGTGCTCCTCGTCGTGGGAGCTCCAGCGTGGCGTCCACCGGGCGCCGGCGCGTCGGCCCGCCCCCGGTCGCACGGGCACCCGGACCTAGAGTGGCGGTCCCCCACCCCAGGAGACGCCCGTGCCCCTCGACCCGCTCGCCCCCTTCCGGCTCGACGGCAAGGTCGCCATCGTGACCGGCGCGTCGTCCGGCCTCGGCGCCCGCTTCGCGCGCGTCCTCGCCGGCGCCGGCGCCCAGGTCGTCCTCGCCGCGCGGCGGCTGGAGCGGCTCGAGTCGCTCGCCAGCGAGCTTCCCGACGCCTCCGCGGTCCGGTGCGACGTCGCCGAGCCCGACGACCGCGAGGCCCTCGTCGAGGCAACGGTCGAGCGCTTCGGGCGGGTGGACGTGCTGGTGAACAACGCGGGCACCACCAACGTCGCGCCGGCGCTCCATGAGTCGGACGACGAGTTCGCCCGGGTCGTCGCGGTCAACCTGACGGCACCGTTCGCGCTGGCCAAGCTCGCCGTCGGGCGGATGCTGGAGCACGGGGACGGCGGTGCCGTCGTCAACATCGCCTCGGTGCTCGGGATCATCGGTGCCGGCCGGATCCCCCAGGCGGCCTACACGGCGTCGAAGGGCGGGCTCGTGAACCTCACGCGCGAGCTCGGGGCCCAGTGGGCGCGGGACGGGATCCGGGTGAACGCCATCGGGCCCGGCTGGTTCGCCTCCGAGATGACGGAGGACATGTTCGAGGACGAGAAGGGGATGGCGTTCATCCGCCGGACGGTCCCGATGGGCCGCCCGGGCGAGGAACAGGAGCTCGACGGGGCGCTGCTGTTCCTCGCGTCGCCGGCGTCGAGCTACGTCACCGGTCAGACCATCGTCGTCGACGGAGGATGGTCGGCGATCTGATCGCGGAGACCGGGTCGCGGAGGAGAGGCGGACGCGTGGCAGCAGGCACGGTCGTGGTCAGCCCCGTCGGGGGCACGGTGACGGCGATCCCCGCCGCGGTGGGGACCACGGTGGACGCCGGCGAGGCGCTGGTGTTCGTCGAGATCATGAAGATGGAGCAGCACGTCGCGGCCGACGCCCGGGGCGAGGTGGCCGAGCTGCTCGTCGCCGTCGGCGACGTCGTGGAGGCGGGCGATCCGCTGGTCAGGCTCGTGCCCGTCGCCGACGGCGCCGGCGACGGGGGACGGCTGGCGACCGGCGGGGACGGGGCCGAGGAGCGGAGCGACCTCGCGACGCTCCGGGCACGCCGCGCCAAGCTGACGGACGAGGCGCGCCCCGCCGCCGTCGCGAAGCGTCACGACCGCGGGTACCGCACGGCCCGCGAGAACGTCGCGGCGGTCGTCGACGAGGGGAGCTTCGTCGAGTACGGCGGCCTCGCCATCGCCGCGCAGCGACAGCGACGGAGCCTCGAGGAGCTCGTCGACACCACCCCCGCCGACGGCCTCATCACGGGGATCGGCACCGTGCACGCCGACCGGCTCGGGCCCGAGCGCTCGCGGGTCGCGGTCCTCGCCTACGACTACACCGTCCTCGCCGGCACCCAGGGGATGACCAACCACCGCAAGCTCGACCGCATCCTCGAGCTGTGCGAGGAGCTGTCCCTGCCGCTGGTGATCTTCGCCGAGGGCGGGGGCGGGCGGCCGGGAGACACCGACGCGCTCGGCGCCTCCTGGCTCGACGTCACGTCCTTCCGCGCCTTCGCGCGGCTGTCCGGCCGGGTGCCGCTCGTCGCGGTGGTGCAGGGGCGCTGCTTCGCGGGCAACGCCGCGCTGGCGGGGTGCGCCGACGTGGTCATCGCCACGCCGGACGCCCGGCTCGGCATGGCCGGGCCCGCCATGATCGAAGGCGGCGGTCTGGGGAAGGTCGACCCCGACGACATCGGGCCCGCGTCCATGCACGCCGGCACCGGCGCCGTCGACGTCGTGGTCGCCGACGAGACGGAGGCGGCCGAGGTCGCCCGCCGCTACCTGGGCTACTTCCTGGGGCCCGTCGACGACTGGACGGTCGCCGACCAGGAGCCGCTGCGCACCGCGGTCCCCGAGAACCGCAAGCGGGTCTACGACGTCCGCGCCGTGCTGGAGCGGCTGGCCGACGAGGGGAGCGTGCTCGAGCTCCGGCGCGGCGCCGCGCCGGGGATGGTGACGGCGCTCGCGCGCATCGAGGGCCGGGCCGTCGGCGTGCTCGCCAACGACCCGTCGCACCTCGGTGGGGCCATCGATGCCGCCGGCGCCGACTCCGCCGCGCGCTTCCTCGGGCTGTGCGACGCGCACCGGCTCCCGGTCGTCGTGCTGTGCGACACGCCCGGGTTCATGGTGGGTCCGGAGGCGGAGGAGGAGGCGGGCGTCCGACGCTTCGGCCGGTTGTTCCTCGCTGGCGCGAACCTCACCGTCCCCCTCGTCGCGGTGGTCCTGCGCAAGGCCTACGGGCTGGGGGCGCAGGCGATGCTGGGTGGCCACCTCCGGGCGCCCGTCGCGACCTTCGGCTGGCCCACCTCGGAGCTGGGTCCGATGGGACTCGAGGGCGCGGTGCGCCTGGGGTTCCGTCGCGAGCTCGACGCGGTGGAGGACCCGGACGAGCGCGCCGAGCGGGAGCAGCAGCTGATCGACCTCGCCTACCTCAACGCCAGCGGCTTCAACGTCGCGACGTTCGCCGAGATCGACGACGTCCTCGACCCGGCCGAGACCCGCGACCGCATCGTCGCGAGCCTCGCGGCCGCCGCGTCGCGGACCCGGCGGGGACGGCCGGGGAGCTACGTTCCCGCCTGGTGACCGGACCTGTGCACGCTTCTTCGGACCGGGTCCGAGGAAGCGTGTACAGATCTCGACCGGGGGCGCCGGCGGCGTCAGCGGACGAGACGCCGGCCGCTGCAGTCGACCCCGAGCGCCCGGACGTCGGCGTCGGCGACGCTGACCCCGAGCGCGTCGGCGAGGTCGTCGAGCACGCCGGCGTCGAGCTCGCGCAGCACCCGCTGGGTCTCGGCGAGCACGTCGGCAGCGATGGCGTCGGTGTCGAGCCCCGCGGTGAGTGCCTCCACCGTCACCGACGTGCCGCCGGCGAGCGCGCCACCGAGGTCGGGGGACCCCCCGGAGATCCGCTGCGGCACGTCGGTGGGGGTGACGAAGGTGAGCGGCCCCTCGGCGCCCGGCAGCACGGTGGCGGCCGTGCCGGTGACCCGGACGAGCCCCGCCACGTCGACCAGCGTGACCGGCGAGACCGCAGGGGCGCCGCCGCCCGTGATGGTCGCGGGCTCGATCCGACCGAGCCATCCGGCGGCGCCGCTCGTCCGGGCGTAGGCGGTGAGCCATCCCGTCCCGGAGGGATCCGGACAGGTGACGGCGTGGAGCTCCGCGCTGCCGCGCCCGAGCTCGGCGTACGTCGCGACCGTGAGGTCCGCCGTCACGTCTCCCAGGAGCGTGGCGATCGTGACGGCGTCGGGCAGCACGAGCTCGATCAGGGCGCGGCCCTGCGCCGTGCGGGCCGTCGTGGCCCAGCTGCCGTCGGCGAGCTGGAGCGGGGCGCCGGTCGCGATGCGGGGTGTCTCGACGGCGGCGACCGTGGCGGTCGCCGACGCGACGCCGGGGATGGTGAGGGGGAGCGCCGCCGTGACGGCGTTGGTGCCGTTGGCGATCACGGCCGCGCCGAGGACCAGGTCCAGCACGCGGACCTCGGCCTCCAGCGCCCCGTCGTCCGGCCCGACGGTCAGGAGCTCGACGAGCTGGACGCTGGCCGTTCCCGCGGAGGTGCCCAGGATGCCCAGCGGGGTGATCGCGGCCGCGTCGGACGTCTCCGTGCTGCGGGAGAGCACGACCGCCGTGGCGTCGGCGAGCTGGGCGACCGTCGCCGTGGCGGTGGCGGCCTCCTCGGCCGTGCCGAGACCGAGCTGGGCGAGGAGCTCCCCGAGGCGGACGTCCGCGTCCGCGAGGCCGCGGTAGCCCACCACGTCGAGGTCGACCGACGTGGCGAGGAGCCCGCTGAGGACCCCGTCGAGCACCTGGGCCTGCGGCTCGTCGATGGACGCGGAGGCGAGGACGGAGCCGATGGACAGCCCGCCGACCTCCTCGACCATCGCGATCGCGCCGCGCTCGACGGCCGTGCGGCCCGTCAGGACCGCGTGCGGCAGGTCGGCGGTCGCCGACACCGACACCGCGTTCGGATCGACGGTCGTCGGGGTGAAGGTCCGCGCCGTGAGGTCCCAGCGGCCGACGGTCGCGGCCACCCCCGGAGCGGCCTCGGCGAGGTCGAGGAACCCGCCGTTGCGGGCGAGGGCGTGGGTGGCCAGCGTGGACGCGTGGATGGCCATGTCCTGCGTGGGGTCGCGCCGGTCGCCGACGGCACGGACCGCGTCGAGCGCCGCGAGGTCGGCGGTGGACTGCACCTCGCGGTCGGCCAGGGTGATCCGGCCGATGTCGACGGCGAGGGCGGTGGCGCCGAGCAGCGCGGCCGCCGCGACGGCGGTCAGCAGGGTGACCGAGCCGCGCTCGTCGTGGTGGAGCCGGGAGGGGAGCGGACGCATCGGGGGACCTCCTCAGCCGACGCTGGCGACGGCCTCGGTCCGGAGCACGTCCGGGTTGAGGAGACCGACGAGGGGGAACGCGGGCAGGACCGGTCGCGTGCCGTACGGGTAGTCGATGCGCACGCGCACGCAGTCGGTCGCGGGATCGTGGTCGCACGCGGCGAGGCTCGCGGTGACGTCGCCGGGCTCGACCCAGCCGTCGAGCCAGCCGATGGCGGCGCGGGTCGCGGTGGCGGAGGCGGTGGTCTCCTCGCCGGCCGGCGCGCCGACGGCGGCGCGCGCGCCCTCGGCCGCGGCACCCGTGAGGCTGTGCTCCACGGCGAGGATCAGTCCGAAGGTGATGATCCCGTAGAGCAACCCCAGGAGCAGGATGCTGACGAGGGCGAACTCGAGGACGGCCGAACCGTCCTCGGTGCCGACCCGGCGAGGGGCCGTCTGCGGGGCGGGGGAGAGCGTCACCGTCGTTCCTTTCCTGCACGCGGGGGAGGGCCCTTCCCGACGGCCGCGGCCGCGGTACCACGGGCACCGCGGCCGCCGGTCGGGCGGAGCTCGGGGGCTCAGGCGGTGGTGGTCGTGGTGCCGCCCGGGAGGTTCCCGGCGACGCCGTTGAAGAGGTCCGCGATGGCGCCACCCAGCGGCGTGAGCGCGGCCATCACGACGACGGCGATCAGGGCGACGAGCAGGCCGTACTCGACCATCGCGGCGCCCTCCTCGTCGGCCCAGCGGGCACGGGCGGCGGCGATGTGGTGGACGATGGCTGCGGTGAGGGTGGTCATGGTGTGCCTCCTGGGTTCTCGGGTCGGTGCTCTGGGGATGGGGGTCCGGGGGTGTGGTCCCGGTGGGTGGCTTCCCACTCCATCCATCGACCTGCCGGAACTAGTCCCGATAGTGCGTTCGGACTATCTCGGACTAGACCGCGGCCTCGCGCAGCCGGATCACCCCGCGACGGAGGCCCTCGACCACGGCCTGCGTGCGGTCGTGTGCGCCGAGCTTCCCGTAGATGGAGGCCAGGTGGTTGCGGACGGTGTTGGGGCTGATGAACAGCGCCTTGGCCACCTCGCCGGGGGCGCAGCCGTCGGCGAGGAGCTGCAGGATCTCCTCCTCGCGCGTCGACAGGGCCGCGCCCTCGTCCGCCGGCGCGAGCGGCTCCGCGACCGGTGTCGGCGCGAGACCCGGGGACATCACGTTCCTGCCGGCCGCGACGCGTGCGACCGCCGCGACGACGCCGTCCAGCGGGGTGTCCTTCACGATGTAGCCCGATGCGCCGGCGGCACGGGCGCGGGCCACGAGGGCCGGGTCCGTGTGCATCGTGAGCACGAGGACGCGGACGTCGCCGATCCTGGACGTGATGCGGCGGGTCGCCTCGATGCCGTCGAGCACCGGCATCGTCACGTCCATCAGCACCACGTCGGGACGGGTGGTGAGCGTCAGCGCGACGGCCCGCTCGCCGTCGCCGGCCTCACCCACCACCTCGTAGCCGACGTCCTCGAGCGCGCCGCGGAGGCTGTCGCGCAGGAGCGCGTGGTCGTCGACGATCAGCACACGGGTCATGACGGGGCCTCCGTGGTGAGGGTGAGGACGTTCCCGCCGGGGACGGCGGACACGATGATCTCGGCGCCGACGGCGTCGGCGCGGTCGAACACGGGACGGGGAGGGACGAGCCGCCCGTCGTGGCGGACGGCGAGCTCGAGCTGTCCGTCGTGGGCGCGCCAGGTCACGGTCGCGACCGTGGCGCCGTCGAGCGCCGCCAGGAGCTCCTGCAGGACGCGCAGGACCTGCTGCTCGACGACGTGGGGGAGCCGCTCGTCCACCTCCACGTGGACGCCGGGCAGGAACCCGGCGCGGGCGGCGGCACGCTCGACGCAGCCGGCCACGACGACCTCGAGGTCCGGGTCGTCGTCGACGTGCGCCCGCAGGTCGTCGAGGGTGCGGCCCAGGTCGACGACCTCGGAGCGGACCGTCTCCGCGACGCGGGACAGCTCCGGGTCACCGGTCCGTGCGGCCGCGCGGTCGAGCACGAAGGTGGTGGCGGCCATCGACTGGCACAAGCGGTCGGAGAGCTCGCTCGCGATCCGGCTGCGCTCGAGCTCCCCGGAGAGGGTCGAGAGGCGGGCGAACCAGCGGGCGGTGTCGAGCGCCACCGCGAGCGGCTCGGCGAGGGTCGTCAGGACCCGGGGGACGTCGGCCGCCGTTCCGTCGTCGGCGAGCTCGATGGCCACCAGACCGACCGGGCGGCCGCGCAGCTCGAGCGGGAGCCACGCCGTCAGCCGGCCCGACCCCCCGAGCGCCGCCACGGGCGTGACGACGATCCCGTCCGGCGCGGTGGCGGCGAGGGCGGCGGCGTCCTCGCCGGCGAGGGCGGTCCCCTCGGCGTGCACCAGCGTCGCCTCGCCGCGTTCGAGCGCCACGACGGCGGCGGCCCCGAAGGGCACGCGTGTGCGGACCCAGTCCAGCGCGGCGCGACTGACGGTCACGGCGTCCGGGGCGGTCGGGAGGGACCGCAGCGTCAGGTGGAGATCGGCGGCGAGACGGTTCGCGTCGGAGAGGTGGAGGGCAGGGCCCAGGCCGTGGTGGTCGGTGGCGACGAGCCCGTGGGCGAAGCCCCCCAGCGCGGCGGCGAGGGCGAGGAGCACGGGCAGCGACGTGGTCGAGGTCGCCGGCGCGAGCGGTGCCGAGAAGGGGACGGTGACGAGGAGGACGAGCGCGAGCCCCGCGGCGGTGGCGAAGGCGCGGCGGTACCCGCGTGCGAGCCCGGAGAGCGCGAGGTCGATGGCGAGCACGGCCCCGAAGGGGCTCCACCATCCCCCGCTGACGACGGTGGCGAGGAGCGAGACGGCCGTGCCCCGGACGAGCCGGCCGTCGCCGTCCGCGGTCCCGGCGACGGGGCGACGCGCCCCGGCGGCGAGGACGGCCACGTGGCCGAGGAGCAGGGCGGCGGCGGCGAGGACGCCGGGCCCCAGCGCCCCGTCGCCGGTCGCCACGATCAGGAGCCCCAGGACGACGACGGCCAGGCGGAGGACGACCGTCGTGGGGACGGCCCGGTCGAGGACCCGACCGCTCGGGATGTCGCCAGGTGCGCCGGCGTCCGGGACCGTGGTCCCGGACGCCGGCGCGAGGGCGGCGGTCACCCGAAGACCCGGAGGAGCTGGATCGCGGCCGGGCCGAGGGTGACGATGAAGATGGCCGGGAGGATGAACAGCGTCATGGGGAACAGGAGCTTGACCGGCAGCTTCGCGGCCGCCTCCCGGGCGTGCTGACGTCGGCGGATGCGGAGCTCGTCGGCCTGGGTGCGGAGCACCCGTGACAACGGCATGCCGAGGGCGTCCGCCTGCAGGAGCGAGCCGACGAACGACGACAGCTCGACGACGTCGATCCGGGACCGCAGGTGGTGGAGCGACTCGCGCCGGGACAGCCCGAGCTCCATCTCCCGGAGGGTGAGCTGCAGCTCCTCGGCGAGGGGGGAGTCGAAGTTGCGGGTCACCACCTCCATCGCCCCCTCGAGCCCGACCCCGGCCTCGACCGAGATGGCGAGCAGGTCGAGCGCGTCGGGGAGGTCGCGGCGGATCGCCTCGGTGCGGGCGGTCTCGGTGCGGGACAGCCACGCCGAGGGGGCGAGGGCGCCGATCGCGAGCCCGAGCGCGGCGGCGGCGAGCTTCCGGGGGCCGGTCATGGTCGGGCTCGTGAGCAGGAGCCCGGCGAGGGCGGCACCCCCGAGGAACGACAGCACCTGGACGGCGAGGAACTCCTCGGCGGAGACGCGGGCGGACAGCCCCGCGGCGGTGAGGCGGTGCTGCAGCTCGAGGATCCGGGTCCGGGGCAGGAACGAGGCGACCCGTGCGCTGAAGCGGTGGGCCAACGGGCCGAGGAGCCGCACCGGCAGCGGGTCGGCCAGGATCGGGTCGACGGCGACGACCTCGCCGGCGTCGAGGCGGGCGAGCCGGTCGGCGAGGTCGCCCGCCGGTCGGCTCCTCAGCCCGACGGCGAGGACGGCGGCACCGGCGAGGCCGACGGCGAGCGAGGCGAGCAGGATCGGGTCCATCACATCTCCACCTTCACCATGCGCAGGACGATGGTCACGCCGATCGCGACCGACACCGCGGCCGCGCCGAGCAGGAACAGTCCGACCCCCGTGAAGAGGTCGGCCATGTACGACGGGTTGGCCGCCTGGAGGCCGAGGAGCACGAACACCGGCAGGCCGGCGAGCACGGCGGCCGACATCCGGCCCTCGGCGGTCAGCACCCGGACCTCGCGACGGAACTCGTCGCGGGCGCGGAGCGTCTCGGACAGCGTGAACAGCAGGTCGGCGAGGCGGCCGCCGACGCTCTGCTGGATGCGGATGGCCTGCACCGCCCAGTCGAGGTCGGCGATCTCGAGCCGCGCCGCCATCCGCTCGAGGGAGTCGACCAGGGGATCGCCGAGACGTGTCTCGGTGAGCACCCGCTCGAGCTCCTCGGCGAGGGGGGCTGCGGCTTCGCCGGCGAGGTGCTCGACGGCGTGCAGCAGGCTGTGCCCACCCTGCAGCGAGGACGCGAGGAGCGACAGCGCATCGGGGAGCTGCGCCTCCAGTGCGCGGCGTCGGGCGGCGATCCGCCGCCGGAGCATCCACCGCGACAGGAACACGACCGCCACCGCGGCGACCGGGGCGAACACCAGCTGGCCGGTGGCCGCGGCGGTCCACGCGGCGAGCAGGACGGCCGCGCCGGCCACCAGGAGGACGGCCTCGCCGGCCCGGAGCGGGACGCGCGCCCGCTCGAGGTCCGCGGCGAGCGACTCGGACCGGTGCACCCGCTCCAACGCCGCCCCGAAGGAGGACAGCGTCGGCCGCATGCCGCTGATGCGACCCACCTCGTCGGCCGCGACGTCGTCCTCGCCGTAGGGCAGGTCGATCAGCTGGAGCAGGCGCTCGTCGCGGTCGCGGGCGCGGAGCAGGACCCCCACCACCACGAGCGCGAGCCCGAACCCGACGGTGACGACCGCGATGGTGACGGGGGTCATCGTCCCGCCTTCCTGCCGCGGGTGGTCGTGGTGCGGGCGCCGGCGCCGGCACGGGCGCGGGACGCCTCGGGACGGAGCACCGCCGCGGGCACGTCGACGCCGCGGTCCTGCAGCTTGTCGAGGAGCTTGGGGCGCAGGCCCGTCGGCTGGACCCGACCCACGTCGCGACCGTCGGAGGCGACCTCGTGCTCGAACCGGAACAGCTCCTGCAGGATGATCGTGGTGTCCTCGAGGCCCTGGACCTCCTGGACCGACACGACGGCGCGGGAGCCGCCGGCGGTGCGGTCGAGCTGCACGATCACGTCGACCGCCGCCACGATCTGCTCGCGGATCGCCCGGACCGGCAGGTCGAACCCGGCCATCAGCACGAGCGTCTCCAGCCGCGACAGCGCGTCCCGGCAGGAGTTCGCGTGGACCGTCGTGAGCGAGCCCTCGTGGCCGGTGTTCATCGCCTGGAGCATGTCGAGGGCCTCGGCGCCGCGGACCTCGCCGACGACGATGCGGTCGGGGCGCATCCGGAGGGCGTTCCTGACCAGGTCACGGATCGACACCAGGCCGGCGCCTTCGGCGTTCGCCGGGCGGGCCTCGGTCGTCACCACGTGCGGCTGCTGCAGCCGGAGCTCCGCCGCGTCCTCGATCGTGATGATGCGCTCGCCGGCGGGGATGAACGAGGAGAGCACGTTCAGGAGGGTCGTCTTGCCGGTCGAGGTGCCGCCCGAGACGAGCACGTTGCACTTGCCGCGGACGCACGCCTCGAGGAACACCGCGAGGTCGGACGACACGGTCCCGAACGTGATGAGGTCCGAGACGCCGAGCGGGTCGTCGGGGAACTTCCGGATCGTGAGCGCCGGGCCCCGCAACGCCAGCGGCGGGACGATGGCGTTGACGCGCGAGCCGTCGGGGAGTCGGGCGTCGACCATCGGGCTCGACTCGTCGACGCGCCGGCCGACCTGGCTCACGATCCGCTCGATCACGCGGCGGTAGGCGTCCTCGTCGGCGAACCGGACGTCGGCGCGCTCGAGCTTCCCGCGGCGCTCGACGAACACCGTGTCGTGCGCGTTGCACATGATCTCGGTCACGTCGGGATCCGCCAGGAGCGCGTCGAGCGGGCCGTAGCCCAGGATGTCGGACAACAGGCTCTCGACGAACCGACGCCGCTCGAGCGGAGGGATCTCGACGTCCTCGCGCTCGACGACACGGTCCACGGCGGCGCGGACCTGGCGCTCGAGCTCGGCGTCGTCGAGCTCGTCGCGGGCCGACAGCTGGGGCGCGACGTCGGCGAGGACGAGCTGGTGGACGCGCCGACGGACGTCGGCCACGGAGCTCGCCTTCGCGATCTTCCGCTTCGCGGTCGTGGCGGGCTTCGCCGTCGTGGTCGCGGCCACCCGGGCGGGGGTCTTCGGGGGAGGCGACGTGGTCGTGGCGGCGCCGCCACCCGGCGGGCTGGAGTGGGAGAGACGGTCGGAGAGCTTCACGCGTCGACACCTCCTGCGACGGCGCCCGCGGGCACGCGGGCGTCGGGGGCGTGGTCGCGTCGGCCGCGGAGACCGAGGCGCGACAGGAACGATCGGGAGCTGCCCGCGGCGAGCTCGGTCTCCAGACGTCCGCGGGCGTCGTCCGGCAGGAGGTCGCTGATGCCGGCGACGAGCTGGCGGGAGATCTCCGTGTGGGGGTCGGAATCGAGGACCGGCGTGCCGCGGTTCATCGAACGCGGCACCTCGGCGGCGAAGGGGAGGATCGAGCGGAACCCCTGCGGGAACAGCCGCACGACCTCGTCCACCTCGACCCCGAGCCCGCGCTGGGCCTTGTTGAGCACGAGTGAGACGTGCTCGTCGGGGATGTCGAGACGCTCCAGGGTCTGCAGGAACAGGCGCAGGTTCCGCACCGAGGGGAGGTCGAGCGAGGCCAGCGCGAACAGGCGCTCCGAGACGTCCATGGCCGCCAGGACCGGCTCACCGAGCCCGGTCGGGGTGTCGACGACCACGTAGTCGTAGGACCGGCGGAGGGCCTCGATGATCCGCGCGACCTCCGCCGGCGTCACCCGGTCGGCCTCGCCGGGAGCGCGGGGCGCAGCGAGGACCGACACACCCGAGGCGTGCGGCGTGAGGAGCTCGCCGATGTGGTCGCCGAGGTTGTCGACGTCGTCGGTCAGCGCATCGACGATCGTGTGCCGGACCCGCAACTGCAGCGCGGTCGTGATCTCGCCGAACTGGAGGTCGAGGTCGACGAGCGCCACCCGCCGGCCGCTCCACCGCGACAGGAAGCTCGCGAGGTTCGTGGCGTAGAAGGTCTTGCCGCAGCCGCCGGTGGCGGAGCACACGGTCAGCACCCGGCCGAGCGTGTCCTCGACCGCGGTGGGGGCGGCCGCGCCGCGGGTCCGGGCGATCTCGAGGCTGCGGCGCACGGCGACCGCGACCTCCTCCGGTGACGTCGGGTCGACCAGCGCGTCGGCGCCGATCCAGACGAGGTCGCGGACGTTCACGTGCGGGCGGTCGAAGGCGAGGACGATCCCGGTCGCCGGGAACAGCTCGTGGAAGCCGGCGAGGAGCGGGAGCGCCGACGGGCGGCGGCACGGCGGGCCGGCGACGAGCACGTCGGGGGCGGACTCGCCGAGGTCGTCGAGCTCGGCGTACCGGCGGACGGTGACGCCCGCCGGGACGGCTGCGGCGACGGCGGTCGGGAGCTCGTCGGTGTCGGCGATGACGGCGACGGTGGGAGCGCTCATCGGGTCACGCTCCCGTGGTCGACGGCGGAGGTGGCGGGGTCGGTCCCGTCGGGCGGGGTGAGCGTGAGCCAGGTCCGCTCCGCGGCCTGGAGGAAGATCGCCTTCGGGGTCTGGTCGGGGGTGAGGGCGACCACGATCGTGGGGCTGCCGCCGGCGGCCTCGACGTCCGGGCCCGTGATGGCGAGCACCTGGACGCCGGCGAGGACGGCCTCGACGCGGGGTCCGCTCTCCTCGCCCTCCGTCCGACCCGACCCGAAGACGCCGTAGACGTTGACCCGGTCGCCGGCGGCCGGGAGCCCCGCGACGCCGGCGTCGTACGGCAGCTGGAGCGCGACCGCCTCGTGGCCGTCGGGCACCTCGATCGACGCGGGGATGCGCGGTGCGGGCTCGACCGGTGGCGCGGTCTCGACCGCCGCGACGGCGGGTGCTGGCTGGGCGGGGGCGGCGGCCGCGCCGTCCGCGCCGCGGACGGCGAGCGCCGTCAACGCGGTACCGACGACGAGGGCCGCGGCGCCCACCGCGATCAGGCGGGTCGATCGCGAGGCGTCCATGGGTTCCTCCGGGCGGTGGGCGGGTGGTGCTTCCTGCCCAGAGGTGTCGGCCCGGCGGTAGTCCGAAGTGGATAGTACGGATGACCCATCCTGGCCCAGGGGGACTAGTCCCCGGTCTGGTGCCGCGCTCGGCCCCCCGCCGATGGCGCCCGACCGGCCGGTCCGCGGGAGCCAGGATCGGCCGTTTCAGCAGGGTTCGGCGTGTTCCGCGGTGCGCACGGCGGTCTGGAGCACGCTCCCGGAGGTGGCCACGCCGTCCCCGTCATCGGTGCGCGCGAAGATCTGTCCGACCACCGCCCCGTCCGCGTCGACCACGGGCGAACCGGACACACCGGGCGCGACGGCGAGCTCGAGGAGGAGCTGCCCGCCGGTGTCGTCCGCGACGGTGCCCTCGGTGGTGTACGGCCGCGCCGCGGGGAACCCCACGACCCGGACGTCCTGGCCCTCCCGCGGGCTCGGTCCGAGCGGCAGGGCGAGCCCGTCGTCGGGCATCGCCTCCAGCTCCAGCACGGCGACGTCGGCGTTCGCGGCGAGCCGGTAGCCGGTGGCGGTCGTCGCAGGGCCGCCCTCGAGCGGTCGGAGCCCGACGGTGCGGGCGCCCTCGACGACGTGGCGGTTCGTGATCACGACGGCCTCGTCGTCGACGAGCGTGAGGAACCCGCTGCCGGTCGACACCTGGCCGTCGCATCCGATGCTCCGCACGAGCATGACCGCATCGGCGAGGCGCCCGTCCTCGCCGAGCTGCTCCGCGACGTCGGCTCCCGAGCGCCGGAAGGCGAGCTCGTCGATGAGCCAGCCGCCGACGGGGACGACGAGGCTCAGCGCGACGACGACGACGAGCCACTTCCGGATCCGGTTGGAGAACCTGGACATCGACGTCTCGAAGCCGTCGAGATCGTCGTGCTCGTCGTCGGTGGTCACCTGGGTCGTCCGGTCATCGTGGGCGGTCGCGGAGGGAACGCCGGAACGCACAGCCTGCCCGAGGGCTTCCCGCCCCGGCGCGTCCCTGCGTCCCTCCGGCTCAGCCGCCGCCGGCGCTCAGCCCTCCCGCGGGCGGCGGAGGACCGCCGCGCTCGCGACCAGCGCGAGGCCGACGAGGCCGAGGCCGCCGCCGGTCGTCGGGAGCGGCCCGGGGCCGTCCGCGCCGGCCCCCGGCGGGGGCGCCTGGACGCCGGCGTCGGTCACGACCTTCACGGTGTGGTTCGGGTCGGCCTCGATCTCGGCCATGGTGAACGGGAAGTCCACCCAGCGCTCCTCGCTGAAGAGCCGGGTCTGGTCCGCATGGTGGGGATGGGTGGTGTCGTCCGACTGGCCGTACGTGAGGATGGTGGAAGCGTCGACGCCGTCGTCCGTGAAGGCCACCGCCTGGATGTGCGAGGACCCGAAGGTGATCGGGTACGGCCGGTCCGTGTGCTCCGTCGGGGTCCGGGCGATCACGACGTTGGCGTTCCCCGTCCCGCCGAGGCCGCCGCCGATGGGCAGCGCTGGTGCACCGAGGTCGCCGGCGACCTGCAGCTCGCCCAGCGTCGCGTCGAGCGCGATGCCCTCCTCCTCGAGGTGGGCGATGGCGTCGCGCATCGCCTGCACGACGTCCGCGTTGCCCTCGTCGAGGTCCCGCGGGGTCGCCACCGGACGGGCGGGGTCGAAGCCCTCCTCCCAGCGGTCCGACGGGGTGCGGATCCAGAACTCGCGGAACAGGTGCGCCCCGACGCTGTCGACGTCGGTCCGTCCGTCCCAGGCGGCGAGGACCTCGCATGCCCGGCCACCCTCCGCCGCCGCGCACACCTCCTGGAGGTCGTCGCCCTCGCGGGCGAGCTCGGCGGCGAAGACCCGGTTCGCGTGCTCGGTGGCCTTCAGCTGGTCGGAGGTGAAGAGGTCGGGGCCGCCCCGGCCGTCGCTGCCGTCGAGCCGGTCGAGGACGTAGCGGTAGACCACGCGGGTCCGCAGCGACCGCTCGCACTCCTCGCACCCGATGATGCGGGCGAAGCCCTCGAGCCGATGGTCGGGGTGGGGCAGCCAGTGGCTGTCGTTGGCGTTGATCGCCCAGTCCCGGGTGAGGAGCTCGGGGAGGTTGCCGTCGCCGAAGATGCCCGGCCGCGGCGCGTCCTCGTCGTCGCGCCAGGCGCAGGTGCTCTTCGCGCGGGTCCCGTCGAGCGCCGGGAGGCCCGCGAGCTCGAAGAGCACGAGGCCGACGGGGGTGGCGCACTCCTCGACGAGCTCGTCGGGCACGTTCGGCACCACCGAGTGGTCGGCGTAGAGGGCGTCCCCGTGGCGGTCAGCCGACATGGTGTTGACCCAGGGCATGCCGCCGGTGCGGTCGTGGGCCTCGAGGAGCTCGGCGACGTTCCGGGCCTGCGCCATCTCGTGGAAGACGTCGACGGTCTTGAGGTGCTCGGCGTTGGCGTCGCGGAGCGCGAAGAAGCTCGTCGGCGTCCAGCCCAGCAGGATGTCCGGAGCGTCGAGGACGTAGCCCTCGTCGGTGCGGTAGAGGTCCTCGGTGACCTCGGACAACGAGCCGTCGTCCTCCTTCACGGTGATCGTCACCTCGCGACGCTCGAGCTCCTTCGGTCCCTCCTCGGTCATGTAGGTCGTGGACCCCGTGACGGTCCGGTACTCGTACGGCGTGAACCGGTAGCCGGTCGACACGGTGTGGGTCCAGGCGACGTCCGCGTTCCACCCGATGTTGATCACCGGCGAGCCGTGGAGCATCGCGCCGGCCACGTCGTAGTGGCCCGGGATGGTCAGGTGCGACTGGGTGAACCGGTAGCGGCCGCGCCAGGGGAAGTGGGGGTTGCCGAGCACCATGCCGCGACCGGTCGTGGTGACGTCGCCGCCGAGCGCCGTGCCGTTGGACCCGAAGGTGG
>JAHWKB010000356.1 GCA_019348115.1 Actinomycetota bacterium
CGAGCTGCTCCATCGTCACGTCCTCGCCGGTGACCGTCTTGATGACGTTCGGCCCCGTGATGAACATGTGGCTCGTGTCCTTGACCATGAACACGAAGTCCGTGATCGCCGGCGAGTAGACGGCACCGCCGGCGCAGGGCCCCATGATCGCGCTGATCTGCGGGATCACGCCGGAGCTGCGGACGTTCCGGAGGAAGATGTCGCCGTACCCGCCGAGCGAGACGACGCCCTCCTGGATGCGCGCGCCGCCGGAGTCGTTGATGCCGACGACCGGCACGCCCATCTTCGCGGCGAGGTCCATGATCTTGACGACCTTGGCGGCGAAGACCTCGCCGAGCGAGCCGCCGAACGCCGTGAAGTCCTGGCTGAACACGGCGATGCGCCGGCCGTCGACCGTGCCGTACCCGGTGACCACGCCGTCGCCGAGGATCTTCTTCTCCTCGATGCCGAAGCCGGTCGCGCGGTGCACCGCGAACGCGTCGGTCTCGACGAACGAGCCCTCGTCCAGCAGCAGGTCGATGCGCTCCCGCGCGGTCAGCTTGCCGCGGTCGTGCTGCTTGGCGACCGCCTCCTCGCCACCGCCGGCCAGCGCCTCGTTCCGCCGGCGACGCAGCTCCGCCAGCTTGTCCTTGGTGGTCTTGGCCACGGTTCGCTGTTCCTCCGCTAGGCGGACATCGGGCGGGGTGACAGAAACCCGCACGGACGCGGGTTTCCACGGCCGGGCATGCTAGTACCCGACGCTGACCACTCGATCAGGGACGGAAACCCGCGTCTGAGCGGGTTTTCTGCAGGGAGGGCCGGGCGACGTGCCGAGCGACGGAAGTAGCCAGTCCCGGGCCCGCGTCGGGGCGCAGCTGGCGGGGCCGTCGATCTGGTCGCGGCTGGAGGTGCTCGAGGAGACGACGTCGACGAACGACGTCGTCGCGGCGCACGCGCGCGCCGGCGCCGCCGCTGGGCTGGTCGTCGTCGCCGACCGGCAGACCGCGGGGCGCGGCCGGCTGGGGCGCGTGTGGGAGGACCGGCCCGGTGGCAGCCTGCTGGTGAGCTTCCTCGTGGGCGTGCCGCCGCGCGGGCAGACGCTGGTGCCGCTCGCGACCGGGCTGGCCGTGTCGGACGCGCTCCGCCGCGCCGGCGTCCCCGTCGACCTGAAGTGGCCGAACGACGCGCTCGTCCCGGATCCCGCGACGGGGGTCGGGCGCAAGATCGCCGGCGTGCTCGTCGAGCGTCACGACGACCCCGGCATCGGCCCGTACCTCGTGATCGGTGTCGGCATCGACGTCGACTGGCGCGGGACCGACCGGTCCGGCGAGGCCGCGGTCTGGACCAGCATGGCCGAGGAGCTCGACCGCGACGTCGACCGCTGGGACGTCCTCGCCGACCTCATGCGGGCGCTGTCCGCGTGGCTCCTCGACGTCCCCCGGGACCCGACCATGCTCCTCGCCTCCTACGAGGCCCGCTGCGCCACCATCGGCCGCGACGTCGAGGTCGCGACGCCCAGGGGCGCGGTCGTCGGCACGGCCACCGGCCTCGACCCCGCCGGCGGGCTCGTGGTGACCACCCCCCAGGGCGCGGTCGCGGTCACGTCGGGGGACGTCGCCTACGTCCGGTCCGCCGAGGGGGAGGGTGGCCGCGGCTGACTACCCTGGGCGGCCCGCCGTCCGAAGAGGTGCCCCGTGAGCCTGTCGTTCGCGCTCTCCCCCGAGCAGGAGGAGTTCCGCAAGGTCGTCAAGGACTTCGCGGACCGTGTGGTCGCGCCGGCGGCCGACGAGTTCAACGCGAGCAAGACGTTCCCCGTCGACATCGTGCGGCAGATGGGCGAGCTGGGACTCTTCGGCATCCCGTTCGAGGAGCGGTACGGCGGGATGGGCGGGGACTTCCTCACGCTCTGCCTCGCCATCGAGGAGCTCGGCCGGGTCGACCAGTCGATCGGCATCACGCTCGAGGCCGGCGTCGGGCTCGGCGCGGTCCCGATCCACGAGTTCGGGACCGAGGAGCAGAAGGAGCGGTGGCTGCCCGAGCTCTGCAGCGGCGAGCGCATCGCCGGCTTCGGCCTGACCGAGCCCGGCGGCGGCTCTGACAACTGGGGTGGCACCCGCACCCGCGCCGTCGAGGACGGCGACGACTGGGTCATCAACGGCGGCAAGGTGTTCATCACCAACGTCGGCACCGAGATCACCTCGCTCGTGACGATCACGGCCTGGACCGGCGACAACGAGATGTCGGCGATCATCGTCCCGATCGACACGCCGGGACTCGAGATCGCCCCGCCGTACCGCAAGGTCGGCTGGCACGCGTCGGACACGCGTGAGCTGTCCTTCAACGACGTCCGTGTGCCGAAGGAGAACACCCTGGGCGAGCGCGGGGCCGGCTTCCGCCAGTTCCTCCACACCCTCGACGACGGGCGCATCGCGATCTCCGCGCTCGCGGTCGGCCTCATCCAGGGCTGCGTCGACGAATGCGTCCGCTACGCCAACGAGCGCGAGGCCTTCGGCCAGCCGATCGGCAAGCAGCAGGCCATCGCGTTCAAGATCGCGGACCTCG
>JAHWKB010000112.1 GCA_019348115.1 Actinomycetota bacterium
CGTACGTCGCCAGGGGCAGCACCTCGCCGAGCGCCACGAAGGCGTCCAGCGTGGGCGACGGCGGCACGATCTCGAGGCCCCGCGGCGGGGGCAGGCCGCGACCGCGCAACGCCCCGCTCACCATGAGGAGCAACGGCGAGGCGAACAGGAGGGCGACGGCGGCGACGAGCAGACGGGGCAGGACGCGGCGCATGCGCCGGAGCGTAGGTCGCCCCGCGCCGGCGGCGTGTCAGCGCCGGACGGCGAGCCAGTCCGCGAGCGCCGCCCGCTGCGCGTCCGCGTCGAGCGTGACGACCTCGGACGCGACCGGGAGGACCTCGGTGAGGAAGTCCTCGTGCGCGCCGGCGGACGGGTCCTCGCGCGTGTCCTTGGCGTAGGCGACGACGAGCCGCGCGGGCCGGCCGTCCTCCTTGAGCCGCAGGACGCGGCCGAGGCGCTGGATCATCTGCCGACGCGTGCGGAACGCGGCGAGCACGACGGCGACGTCGGCCGCGGGCACGTCGACGCCCTCGTCGAGCACGCGCGGGGCGACGACCACCCGGAGGTTGCCGTTCCTGAACTGGGCGAGCCGGATGCGGCGCTGCGCGTCGGGGAGGTCGCCGTGGACGGTCTCGGCGGGGAGGCCCGCACGGGTCAGGAGCCGGGCCGCGTTGTCCGCCTGGTCGACGGTGTCGGTGAAGACGAGCGTGCGGTCGGCGTGGGCCAGGAGCCCGGGCGCGAGCGCCGCCACGACGTCGAGCTTGCCGGCGGCGGTCGCCGCGACGTCCCGACGGGCGCGGACGCGGAAGAGGTACTCGCGGCAGGCGGCGACCGTCGGGTCGTGGCTGCGCGACGGGTCGCCGCCCGCCTCGGCGACGGTCGCGGCCACCGCGGCGAAGAGCCGGCGCGGGTCGCGTGGGAAGCCGTGCGTGCCGACGAGGTCGCGGTGGAGCTGCTTCGCGCGGCGGTCGAGCTCGTCGTAGCTGGCCCGCTCGGCGTCCTCGAGCGCGGTGCCGGCGAACGCGATCCGGAACGGCGCGACCACCCCGTCCGGGACGGCGCGGTCGTAGCCGTACGCGCAGACGATGCCGCCGAAGTACGGCCCGAGCACGTCCTCGATGCCGTCGTCGTTCCGCTCGTAGGTCGCGGTCAGCGCCAGCCGCATCGCGAACGCCGGCCGCAGCGCCGCACCCCAGGTCGGGGCGCCGTAGCGGTGGGCCTCGTCGGCGACGAGCAGGGCGGGGCGCCCGTGCGGCACGTCGACCGGGACGGCGGCCGCGCTGTGGGGCGTGGCGACGACGACGTGGTGGTCGTGGAGGTCGTCGGCCTCGCCGCCACCGAGCCGACCGATGCGCGCGGCCGGGACGAGCCGGCGGAGCTCCTTCGTCCACTGCTCGACGAGGTCGAGCGTGGGGACGATCACGAGCGCGCGACCGTCGTGGGCGAGGCAGGCCCGCACGGCCGCGATCGCGAGCCGCGTCTTGCCGGTGCCCGTCACCGCCTCGACGACGCCGCGCATGCCGGCGGCCGCCCACGCCGCGAACGCCTCGACCTGCCAGTCCCGGAGCTCGAGCCCCGCGAGCGGGTCGCCCGGATCGACCGCGCGCGCGAGCGCGCCAGCCGTCCGCCGGTGCGGGGGCGGGGGAGGGGTGCGGTCGGAGAGCTCCCAGACCGCCTTCGGCCCGTCCCCGGACCGCGCGAAGCGCGCGTCGCCGGCGAGGGTCCGCTCGACCTGGGTCCGCGGGATCCGCGCGGTCCGCGGGTCGGTCTTGAGCCCGCGCATCAGGTCACGGACGGACCGCCCGTCGGCGGAGGACAGGTGGTCGGCGAGGACGTCGGCGAGCTGGGGCATCGCGCGAACCGTACGACCGCCCTGCGACAGCACCGAGCATGCGGCGCGACCGGGTGTGGTGGGCGGTGACGGGCTCGAACCGCCGACCCCCTCGGTGTAAACGAGGTGCTCTCCCAGCTGAGCTAACCGCCCTGGGAGGGCGAGCGTACGGCGCCCCACGTGCGCGTTCCGATACCGACCGTGGGCACCGCCCCGACCGTGAGCAGCTGCGCCCAGGATGCTGGGAGGAGCTGCTCACGGTCGGTGGACCGCTCACGGTTACGCTCGACGGGGCACGGCGGACCGCGGGAGACGCACGATGACGGAGACGGTGGGGGACTGGCTGGGGCTCGTCCACGAGCTCTACCCGCCGGCGCAGGCGGCGAGCTGGGACGCGGTGGGGCTGCACGTCGGCGACCCCGCGTGGCCGGTCGACCGGGTGCTCGTCGCCCTCGACGTCACGGGCGCCGTGGTCGACGAGGCGGCGGCGGAGCCGCACACGCTCGTGCTCGCCCACCACCCGCTGCTGTTCCGTCCGTTGGCACGGCTGACCCCGGACACCGCGGCCGGTCGCACGGCCCTCCGCGCGGCCCGCGCCGGCGTGGCCATCGCCGCCGCGCACACGAACCTCGACGTCACCGGCGACGGGGCGGGGACCTCCGACCCGGTCGTGCGCGTCCTCGACCTGCAGGACGTCCGTCCGCTCACGAGCGAGCTCCGGGACGGGTCGATGCTGAAGCTCGTCGTCTTCGTCCCGCCGGAGGCGCTCGACGCGGTCCTCGACGCCGTCAGCGCGGCCGGCGCCGGCGAGGCGGGCGACTACGAGCGCTGCTCGTTCCGCGTCCGGGGCACCGGCACGTTCCGCCCCGTCGGCGACGCGCAGCCGTACTCGGGCGAGCACGGGGAGGACAACGACGTCGACGAGTTCCGCCTCGAGGTCCAGGTCCCGCGCTCCCGCGCCGGCGCGGTGGTCCGGGCGCTCCTCGGCGCACACCCGTACGAGGAGGTCGCCTACGACCTCTTCCCGACCGTGGCCGGCGCCGAGGTCGGCTTCGGGCGCATCGGCCGGCTGCCGGAAGCGGCGACCCTCGAGGACGTCGCCGCCCGCATCCGGGCCGACCTGCCGGCACCGTTCCTGCGCTTCGCCGGCGACCCCACCCGCGAGCTGCGGACGGTCGCGATCGTGGGTGGGTCGGGCGACTCGTTGCTCTCCGCGGCCGTCGCCGCCGGCGCCGACGTGTTCGTCACCGGCGACCTCAAGCACCACGTCGTCCTCGACGCGCTCGAGCTCGGCATCACCCTGGTCGACGCGGGCCACCACGCGACCGAGGTCGCGGCACTCCCGAGCTGGATCGAGCGCCTCCGCGACGCCGCGACCGCGGAGGGACTCCACGCCCGGCTGCTACCTTCGTCGGTCCCGACCGGTCCGTGGGCCGGAACGGCCGACCGGAGGCAAGCGTGAGCGAGGGAACCCGCACCGACGACCTCCCGACCGGCGATGCCGCCGGCGACGACGACCTGTCCCAGCTCCTCGAGCTCCAGCAGACCGACCAGCGCATCCGTCGGATCCGGCACCAGCTCGACGACCTCCCCGAGCAGCGCGAGCTCGACGAGGCCGAGGCCCGTGCCACCGAGCTCACCCGCACGTCCGACGCCATCCGCGTCGACCTCGATCGCGTGAGCGTCGAGCAGCGCCGGCTCGAGAACGAGATCGACGTCCTCCGCCAGCGCAAGGACGCCGAGCACACGCGGATGTACTCCGGCGACATCTCCTCGCCGAAGGAGCTGCAGTCGCTCCGCGCCGAGATCGACGCCACCGAGCGCCGCATCTCCGCCCACGAGGACGAGCTCCTCGAGGTCATGGAGCGGCTCGAGGCGCTCGACGCCGGCACCACGCAGGTCACCACCGAGTACGACGAACTGACCGGACGGATCGAGCAGCTGACGGCCGCCCGCGACGAGGCCGCCCAGGGGCTCCTCGCCGAGCTGGCCGAGCTGGAGGTCCAGCGCGACAAGCAGCGGGGCAACCTCTCCGACGACCTCCTCGCCCGCTACGACCAGCGGCTCGAGCGCTTCAACGGCCTCGCCGTCGCGGAGCTGTCGGACGGGATGTGCACGGGCTGCCGCATCGAGCTCCCGGTCTTCGAGATCAACGAGCTCCTGGACGGTCCGCCCCTCGGCACCTGCCCGCAGTGCAGCCGCCTCCTCGTCATCCCGGCGTAGACGACCGTGGCGCTCGAGCGGGAGGTCTACGCGCCGGACGGCCGCCCCTGGCGCATCATCCGGGCGCCGCGCGGCGACGCCCTCTCGACGCGGCTCCTGCGCCGTGAGGGGTGGCGGGTCCGCGCCTCGACCGCCGGCCCGCCCGAGGAGCGGCGCGAGTGGTTCTGCGCGTCCCGTGCCGAGGCCAACGACCTCGTCGAGGAGGTCGCCCTCGCGCTCCGGACCGGCGCCGAGGGACCGCCCGAGCCGGACCGCTCGAGCGCGCCCGCCTCCTAGGCCTCCCCGGCCTCGTCGTCCTCGTCGCGCACCCGCACGACCGTGACGGGCACGTCTGCGGACCGCACGACCGCGTCGGCGACCGACCCGACGAACACGCGCGACAGGCCACGGTGTCCGTGGGTGCCGACGACGACGAGGTCCGCGCCCCGGGCCTCGGCCTCGTCGGTGATGCTCTGGCCGATGCGGCGCCCGCCGGCCTCGACCACCGCGCCCGACACCTCCACGTCGCCGGGTGCGCCCCGCGCGAGGTCGGCGACCATCCGCTCGGCGCCCGTGCGCTGCGCCTCGATGAGCTCGGGGTTGATGGCCTCGACGTTCACGTACGGCTCCATGCCGTAGTTCACGAACGGGACGGTCACGTCGTCGAGGACGTGCAGCACCGTGCACGAGGCACCGAGCTGGGCGGCGAGCTCGTAGGCGTGGGTGGTGACGGCCCGGCTCGACGGCGAGCCGTCGACGGCCACGAGGATGTGTCGGTACACGGCGGGACCTCCCCGATCAGCGCGCCGTCCGCGCGTCGTCATCGTCGCATGGATGGGTGCCGGTGGTCACGCCGCGGACGACGGGAGGCGAGCTCCTCGTCGATGGCGGTGGCGGCCGCGATGAGCCCCATGTGCGTGAAGCCCTGCGGGAAGTTGCCGAGGTGCTCGTGCGTGGCCGGATCGAGCTCCTCGGCGTAGAGCCCGAGCGGACCGGCGAACGAACGCAGCCGTTCGAACAGGCGGGTCGCTTCGTCGAGCTCGCCCATGCGCGCCAGCAGCTCGACGAGCCAGAAGGAGCACAGCAGGAACGCCCCCTCGTGCCCGTGGAGGCCGTCCTCGGTCCGGTAGCGCAGGAGCAACCCGTCGGAGACCTCGAGGTCCTCGCGGATGGCGCGCACGGTCGAGCGGACCCGCGGGTCCGTCGCCGGGAGGAAGCCCTTCAGCGGCAGGAGGAGGAGCGAGGCGTCGAGCGCCCGGCCACCGAACACCTGCACGAAGGTGCCCCGGTCGTGGTCGAAGCCGTGCTCCAGGATGGCGGCGTGGATCTCGTCGGCGCAGGCGGACCACTGGTCGTAGGGCGCCTCGAGGCCGAGGTCGCGACCGATCCGCACGGCCCGGTCGACCGCGAGCCAGCACTGGAACTTCGAGAAGGTGTGGTGGCGTGGCTCGCTGCGGATCTCCCACAGGCCGGCGTCGGGCTCGTGCCAGCGCTCGGCGACGGCGTCGACGAGGGTCCTGATCATCGGCCACCGTGCGGCGGGCACCTCGCCGCCGACCTGCTCGGTGAGGTAGCCGAGCTCCATGGCGGCACCGTAGATGTCGAGCTGGAGCTGGTGGGCCGCGCCGTTGCCGACGCGGACGGGGCGCGAGTCGGCGTAGCCCCGGAGGTGGGTGAGCTCGAACTCGGTGAGGTCGTCCTCGCCGGTCACGCGGTACAGCGGGCGCATCGAGTGCGCCCCACCGATCCGCTCGGACAGCTCGGCGAGCCACCGGATGAAGGTCTCGGCCTCGCGCGAGTGGCCGATGCGGAGGAAGCACTCCAGCACGTAGGCGGAGTCGCGGATCCAGGCGTAGCGGTAGTCCCAGTTCCGCTCGCCACCGAGCCCCTCGGGGAGCGACATCGATGGTGCGGCGACGAGGGCGCCGGTGGGCTCGTAGACGAGCCCTTTCAGCACCAGCCCCGAGCGGACGACGAGGTCGCGCCACGGTCCCTCGTAGTCGATCAGCCGCGCCCAGCGGCCCCACGTCCGCAGCGTCAGCTCGAGGAGCTCCGGTGAGGACAGGTGCTGGTGGGGGCCACGCTCGGAGCCCTGGGTCTCGAGCCGGAACCACAGGTCGTCGTCGTCCTCGAGATGGAGGGTCCCGCGGGCCACGTCGCCGTTGTCGTCCTCGTGCGGGACGATGTCGAGCTCGACGTCGGTCACGAGGTCCAACACGTCGTTGCCGGCCGTCGCCCGGATGCCCTCGTCGGTGTGCTCGAGGGCGGTGTGGGCGCGGCCGTAGTCGAAGCGGGGCTGGAACTCGACGTCGAGGTCGACCCGGTCGTGGGCCTCGACGCGGCGGAGGAGCAGGTGGCCGGTGTGGGACGCGTCGAAGGCGTTCACGCGGCTGAACACGAGGAGGTCGGTGATCGTCGCCACCACGTCACCGTCCCGGACGAACCGCGTCACGAGGACGTTGGTCTCGCCGAGGTAGGTGCGCTGGACCTCGAGCTCCTCCACGGGGCGGATGCACCAGCGGCCGCCACGCAGCGGATCGAGGATGGCGGCGAACACGCTCGGCGAGTCGAACCGGGGGATGCAGAACCAGTCGACCGACGCCTCGCCGGACACGAGGGCAGCCGACCGCGAGTCCCCGATCATCCCGTAGTCGCCGATCGGGTGGAAGCCGGGCGTGTGGGGGCCCGGGTCGTCCGGCGCGTCGGCGAGGCCGTCGAGGAGGATCGTGAGCCGCTCCGCATCGTCCAGCCGCCAGCGCGCCGCCGTCGGCCGCGGACGCGGCGTCACGAGCACCGAGTCGGCTCCCCGCCGGTGCGCGGTCGCGAACAGCTCGTCCCCCGTGCCCGGGCCGCCGACGAGGAGGAGCTGGCGGTCGAGCGTCCGGGTCGAGAGCCACCGCTCGGCGTCGGCCGGATGGATCACGCGGATCGCGCCGGCGTCGAGGTCGTCGCTGCTCCGTCGCGAGAACAGCGCCACCTCGGTCCTCGCGGCGAGCCGCGCGAGCCGGCCAGCCAGGTCGGCGGGGAGCGCGCCCCCCGCCGCGACGCCGAGCCCGTCCACGTCCAACACGACGAACGAACGGCCCACGTCCCGGACCCGGTGCTGGATCGCGCGGAGGTCGTCCGGGGGCGGCGTCACCGTCCGGCGGCCCCGGTGCCCGCCTCGGCGCGGGCGGCGGCGCCCTCCTCGACCAGGGCGAGCTCGTCGTTCACCCAGCGGAAGACGTCGTTCTCGCGGACGCGGGCGGCCATGCGCGCGATCCTCAGACGCCGCGCTTCCGGCTCGAGCTCGAGGCAGGCCTCCATGAGGTAGCTCATGCCCTCGACGTCGAACGGGTTGCACGGCACCGCGTCGGCGCCGAACTCGAGCGCGGCACCGGTGAACTCGGACAGCAGCAGCGCTCCGGCCTCGTCGCCGGCGTCCTGGCAGGTCACGAACTCCTTGGCCACGAGGTTCATGCCGTCCTTCAGGGGAGTGACGCACATCACGTCGGCGAGACGGTAGTAGGCGGCGAGCTGCGTCTTGGGGATGCCGCGGTAGAGGTAGTGGACCGGCACGTCGCCGCCGGGCTCGGTGAAGCGCCCGTTGATGCGCCCCACCTCGGTCTCGACGCTGGTGCGGAGGTCGCGGTACTCCTTGACGTCGTCGCGGC
>JAHWKB010000357.1 GCA_019348115.1 Actinomycetota bacterium
TCCACGACAGCGCCGGCATCGCGGTCGAGGACGTCTCGGGCATCTACGAGACGCCACCGTGGGGCGGTGTCGAGCAGCCGCCGTTCGCCAACGCGGTCGTGCGCGTCCGCACCACCCTGGCGCCGCTCGAGCTCCTGCGTGAGTGCCAGCTCACCGAGGAGGCGTTCGGCCGTGACCGCCACGCCGAGGTCCGGTGGGGGCCACGGCCGCTCGACGTCGACGTCCTCCTCTACGGCGACGAGACCATCGACACGGCCGAACTGACGGTCCCGCACCCCCGCCTGGCCGAGCGCGCCTTCGCGCTCGTCCCGCTGCTGGAGGTCTTCCCCGGGGGCGAACTGCCGGACGGCCGACGCCTCACACGCGTCCTCCTCGAGCTCGGGCCGCTGCCGCAGCTCGAGCTCATCGTCCGGCTCGACGAGGTGCCGGGACAGCACGTCGCCCGCCCGGAGTCCCCGGGCGGCGCCGGCGCGTTCCTGGCCGAGGAGTGGAACGCCGGGGAGCGGCGCGGATGACGCCCCCCGCCCGGCTCGGCCGCCGCCGCGTGGCGGTGCTCGGCCCCGGACGGGTCGGCACGCTGCTGGCGACCGCGCTCACGCGGGCCGGGCACCGGGTCGTCGCCGTCGCCGGCGGGAGCGACGACGCACGCGCCCGGTTCACCGGCGCACTCGCCGGTGCACGTACCCACGCCTCCGTGGCGGACGCCGCACGCGACGCCGACCTCGTCCTCGTGTCCACGCCGGACGACGCGATCGCGGCCGTGGTGAGCGAACTGGCGGTCGCGGAGGCGGTGGGGGAAGGCGACCTCGTCGTCCACCTCGCCGGGGCGCACGGGCTGGCACCGCTCCGCCGGGCGGCCCTCGCCGGCGCCGGCGTCGCCGCCTGTCATCCCGCACAGACGATGCCCGCCGGCGAGGGACCCCCCGACCCGGACGCCATCGTCGGCGCCGCCTGGGCGGTCACGGCCGCGCCGGCCGACCGGAGCTGGGCGCACGAGCTCGTCGTCCAGCTCGGCGGCGAGCCCCACGACGTCGCCGATGCCGACCGCGGCCTCTACCACGCCGCCCTCGCGGTCGGGTCGAACGCGGTCGCCGCGGCCACCGCGCTCGCCCGCCAGCTGCTGCTCGGAGCGCGCGTCGAGGACCCGGCGGCGTTCCTCGGCCCGCTCGCGGCGGCCAGCACCGCCAACGTCCTGCGCGACGGCGCGGTCGCGATCACCGGACCGGTCGCCCGCGGGGACCTCGGCACCATCGAGACCCACCTGGCGATCCTCGACCGCGACCTGCCGCACCTCGCCGACGACTACCGCCGCCTCACCCGGGTCGTCCTCGACCAGGTGCGACCCTCCCTGCCCGCCGACCGCGCCGACGCCATCGCCCGCGTCCTCGGAACCCGGAGCTGACGTGGAACGGACCACCACCATCGCCGGCGTCCGCGTGCGCGTGGCCGAGGCGCGCAGCGCCGGCGCCCGCATCGGGCTCGTCCCCACGATGGGTGCCCTCCACGCGGGGCACCTCTCGCTCGTCGAGCGGTGTCGCGACCTCGCCGACCTCGTGGTGGTCAGCATCTTCGTCAACCCGACCCAGTTCGGGCCCGGCGAGGACCTCGACGCCTACCCCCGTGATCTCGAGGGCGACGAGGCGGCGCTGCGTGCGCTCGGGCCGGCCGCGCCCGACGTCGTGTTCGCCCCCGCGGTCGACGAGGTCTACCCCCGGGACCCCGTCACGACCGTGTCGGTCCGCGGGCTGGACCAGGTGCTGTGCGGGGTCAGCCGGCCCACCCATTTCGACGGCGTGACGACGGTCGTCACGAAGCTCCTCAACATCGTCCAGCCCGACGTCGCCGTGTTCGGGCGGAAGGACTTCCAGCAGCTGACGATCCTGCGTCGGATGGTGGCGGACCTCGACGTCCCGGTCGAGCTCGTCGGCGGACCGATCGTGCGCGAGCCCGACGGGGTCGCGATGTCGAGCCGGAACCGCTACCTCGAGGGCGTCGACCGCACGGCGGCCCGCGCCCTGTCCCGGGCCCTGCGCGCGGCCGTGGCGGCGGCGCGCGCCGCGCGGGCCGCGGGGGAGGTCCCGTCGTCCGGGGTGCTCCGGGACGCGGCCACCGTTAGGCTCCGCGCCGAGCCGGGGGCCCGGATCGACTACGTGGAGGTCCTCGACCCCGACACGCTCGCACCCCCTCCCGACGGCGCCGACCGGTGGCTCGTCGCGGTCGCGGCCTTCGTCGGCCCGGCCCGGCTCATCGACAACGTCGTCGTGGGGGAACGGGCGGACGAGGACGCGCTCCTCGCCGCCACGGACGACCGCTGATCCACCGCCTCCCCGACCGGTTGGAACCGGCCGCGGTCACGCCGCGGCGGAACGACACGGAGCCCACAGATGCGCCGCAGCATGATGAAGTCCAAGATCCACCGCGCCACCGTCACGGAGGCGAACCTCCACTACGTCGGCTCGATCACGATCGACGCGTCCCTGATGGAGGCGGCCGACCTGCTGCCGAACGAGAAGGTGCAGGTCGTCGACTGCGACA
>JAHWKB010000358.1 GCA_019348115.1 Actinomycetota bacterium
GTCGCGAGCGGGTGCCGGCCTGTGCTCCTCGGAGCAGGTCGGTCTCCACCCGGAAGGCAGCCACGTACCGCGCACGCCGTGCGGCGTGACACCTCTGCCCGTCTCGCGACGAGGCCCCTCAAGCTCTGGCTGGGGTATCGACAGCGGGACCCGGCGAGGAGATATCAGAAACCATCCGCGCCACCAGCTCGCGACGGCTGCGGACGCCGACCTTCTCGAAGACCGCCTTGAGATGGTCCTGGACGGTGTGTGCAGACAGGAAGAGACGCGTCGCGATCTCTTTGGTCGCCAGGCCCTGGAGGACGAGTTCCGTCACCTCTCGCTCGCGACGGGTGAGTGCGTAGGCCTGGACGATCAGGGGCGCGATCTCCGCCGGACGCGCCGGCTCGACGATGACGGCCACCTGGTTCGACGCCGCCCCTTCGAGTCGGATGCCGTGCAGGACGAGCCACCCACGGGAGCTGTGCACTCGTGCTCGTGCCTGGAGCTCAGGTCTGGCGACGCCGCGGGTGATCGCTCGCGCGCACTCGGCCACCGCGGTGACCGCGAGCGGGAGTCGGTTCGCCATCGCCCCGCCGACATCGATGAACTCCTCCAGCAAGCGCTCTGCGGACGGCGTGACCGAGACGACGTTGTCCTCGTCGTCGAGCAGGAGCAGGCCCGGCCCGTCGGGCGTCGCTTCGGTCGCAACCGACCTCATGAGGAGCGCACGGCGGAAGCCTTCGGCGAGGGCGCCAGAGACGTTGGCGAGGAAGGCCGCCTCCTCATCGGTGAAGTCGGGCTCGTTCCGGTCGCGACAGAGGGCCAGCGCCCCCCAGCACGTGGCGTCCGTCACGAGCGACGCGCGAAGCTCCCACCCGATGCCCTGGGGCGCCAGCAGCTCGCGGTACCGCGTGCTCCGCTCAGGGTGACCCTTGGTCGCCCGGCTCATGATCCCGACCGGGTCAGGGTCCCGCGCGAGGAGCGACCACTTGTTCACGTCCTCGACCGCGTACTCGCACCAGGACAGTGGCGGGAGACCGTCACCGACGAGGTTCTCGAGGTAGCCGCCGGTCACGAGGAAGGTGGCCGGATCGGTCGGATGCCAGCACGCGCGCTCGTGGGGCACGACCTTGCGGACCAGCCTGCCCGCATGCTCGGACAGGGTGACCCAGTCCAGCCCTCGGTGGGACAGCCGCTGGATCTCTCCGGAAACCGCGCGTGCCGCGTCGATCATCTACCGACTGTACTCCGGGCACCCGGGCGAGGGACCCCCAGGTTTCTGGGGGTATCCCGACGGGCAAGTCCCTGCTCTTCTGGGATGGACCGCCGACCCGTCGGGGTCGATGGTTCGCCTTCGTCGCCGTCAACGAGGAGAGATCGATGTCCGCACCTTCGACCTACGCGGAGCCGCCGTCGAACGGCGCTGTCGGCGCCGAACTCGTCGTCCGTCCGCTCCGCGAGGAAGACGTGGAGGAGGCCGACCGCATCATGCGTCTGGCCTTCGGGACCTACCTCGGCGTGCCCGAGCCGATGGAGGTGTTCGGCGACGTCCAGTACGTCCGACCGCGCTTCGCCGCGGCACCCGGATGGGCCGTCGCCGCTGAGCTCGATGGCGAGCTCGTCGGTTCGAACTTCGCCACCCGGTGGGGAAGCTTCGGGTTCTTCGGTCCGCTCACGGTGCGCCCCGACCTGTGGGACCAGGGGGTCGGGGGCGCCCTGGTGGAGGCCGTCGTGAGCCTGTTCGAGGACTGGGGGGTCCGGCAGGCGGCGCTCTTCACCTTCCCGCAGAGCCCGAAGCACATCGGCCTCTACCAGAACTTCGGTTTCTGGCCGCAGCACCTGACGCCACTGTTGGAGCGGCAGCTCGCCCCCGGCGCCGCGAGTCGGCCCCCGAGCTACTCCGGCCTGGAAGACCGGCAGCAGGACGAAGCCATCGGTGCCTGTCGGACGGTGACGGACGCGATCTTCGAGGGGCTCGACCTCGAGCACGAGATCCTCGCGACGGAGGCGCAGGGCATCGGGGACACGGTCCTGCTCGACGGCGACGCGGAGCTCGACGGTTTCGCCGTCTGCCACCTCGGCGCCGGCGAGGCGGGCAGCGGCACGTGCTTCGTGAAGTTCGCCGCCGTCCGCCCGGGACCGAAGGCCAGCGTGCGGTTCGAGCGGCTGGTCGACGCCTGCGAGGACCTCGCCCGGAGCCACGGCCTCGGCCGCATCGTCGCCGGCGTCAACGCCGCGCGCCACGACGCCTACCGGCGGCTGCTCGGACGCGGGTACCGCACGTGGATGGAGGGCGTCATCATGCAGCGTCCCAACGAGCCCGGTTTCTGCCGTCCCGACGTCTACGTGATCGACGACCTCCGCTGACCGAACCACCTTCCCTGGAGTCACGGGGCGCCGTCGGCGCTCGCGGGTGCTGCATCAGCCCTGCGCACGGGAAGCAGGCGCCTCCACCCGCCGTTTCCGTCGACTGGTGCGACAGCGCCCGGCCGATCTCCTTGCGCCGTCGTCCACAAGCGTGGACCGACGGAGGCGGATCTCC
>JAHWKB010000359.1 GCA_019348115.1 Actinomycetota bacterium
CGGGCTCGCCGTCGTGGACGCAGTCGTCGAGCGCGCAGTCGAGGTCGCGGAGCTCGGGGAAGTGCTGGGCGAGCTCGCCCGGGGCGAGCGAGCCCACACCGAACGACCGGACCCCGGGCGTGTCGACGAGCCAGGTGTCCTCGTGTCCGGGCACCGGCAGCGCGCGCGCCGACACCGTGGTGTGCCGGCCGCCGCGTCGGCCGACCTCGCCGACGAGGTGGTCCGCGTCCGGGACGAGGAGGTTGAACAGCGACGACTTCCCGACGCCGCTGTGGCCGGTCATCGCCGTCCAGCAGCCCTCGAGCTTCCACTTGAGCTCGTCGACGCCCTCACCGGTCGCGGCGCTGGTCCGCACGACCTCGTAGCCGGCGGCGGCGTACCGCTGCTCGACGTCGTCGACCTCGCGGGTGTCCTCGACGAGGTCGAGCTTGTTGATGCAGACCAGGGCGTCGAGGCCGCCGGCGCCGGCGGCGACGAGGACACGGTCCAGGAAGCGCGTGCCGACGTCGAGGTAGTCGGCGCTGATCACGACCGCGACCTGCTCGGCGTTGGCGACGACCACGCGCTCGTCCTCGGTGGTGTCGTCGGCCGTGCGGAGCAGGACCGTCTCACGATCGAGCCGCTCGGTGACGCGCGCGGAGTCGTTCTCGTGCTTGGGCGGCCGGACCCGGACGCGGTCCCCCACCGTGACCTTCTCCCGCCGCATCGACCCGGCGTACGCCGCCTCGAGGAGCTCGTCCTCGAACAGCACCGTCACGCGTCCCCGGTCCACCGCGACGACGCGCCCGGTCCCGTCCCGACGGATGCGGTCCTGTGCCGCCTGCGAGTAGCGCGAGTCGGAGGGAGGACGGAAGTCGTCGTCCCACTCCTCCTCGATGAGGTCGATGTCGATGCGCGGCATGCGGGCATCCTGCCACGCTCTAGGCTCGCCGGCGCCCCGTCCACCCCTCCCGCGCCCACCCCTGAGGTCCCCCCATGCCCGACCCCACCTGGAACCGCGCGCTCGTCACCGGCGCGTCGTCCGGCATCGGCACCGTCCTCGCGCGCCAGCTGGCCGCCGACGGGACCGACCTGGTCGTCGTCGCCCGGTCGGAGGATGCGCTGCGGGAGCTCGCGGACGAGCTGACGTCGGCCCACGACGTCGCGGTCGACGTGCTGGTCGCGGACCTCACCGACCCCGGGGGACTCGCGGCCGTGGAGGAGCGGCTGCGCGACGTCGCCGCGCCGGTCGACCTCCTGGTCAACAACGCCGGCTTCGGCACCACGGGCCCCTTCGCGGACCAGGACCCGGACACGGAGGACCAGGAGATCCAGCTCAACGTCGCCGCGGTCGTCCGCCTGACCCACGCGGCGCTGCCGGGGATGAAGGCGCGTGGACGCGGCGGGATCCTGAACGTCTCCTCCATCGCGAGCTTCCAGCCCATCCCGAACATGGCGGTGTACTCCGCCACCAAGGCGTTCGTCACGAGCTTCACCGAGGCGATCCACGAGGAGCTGTCCGGCTCCGGCGTCCACGTCACCGCGCTCTGCCCCGGCTTCACGCGCACGAACTTCGTCGACAACGCCGGCGCCAACGACGACGCGACGAAGCTCCCCGACGTCATCTGGATGGAGCCGGAGCCGGTCGCCGCGGCGGGGCTGCGTGCCGTCGCCGCGAACCGCGCGACCGTGGTGCCCGGCCTCCAGTACAAGCTCTCCACGGGGGCGTCCCGCGTCCTGCCGTCGGCGGTCACCCGTCGCGTGATCTCCGTCGCGTCGAGGCTCCGGGGCATCTGACCGGGCACGCGCTCCCCTGACCGGTCCGGCTCCGGAGCGACCGGCGGGCGCCGGCGCTAGCGTCGGACCGGTCGACGTTCGCGAGCGGAGGGAGCCCGCCCATGGGTCAGGATGCCATCGAGGACCTGCTGAAGGAAGAGCGGACGTTCCCGCCACCGGCGGCGTTCAAGGAGCGGGCGCTCGAGACCGGCGCCGGCATCTACGACGACGCGAACCGGGACCGTGAGGGGTTCTGGGCCCGTCAGGCCGATCGCCTCGACTGGTTCGCGGAGTGGGACACGATCCTCGACTGGCAGCCGCCCTACGCGAAGTGGTTCGTCGGCGGCGAGCTCAACGTCGCCTACAACTGCCTCGACCGGCACGTCGAGGGCGGCCACGGCGACCAGGTCGCCTACCACTGGGAGGGCGAGCCCGGCGACACCCGGACGATCACCTACGCCGACCTCCTCGCCGACGTGCAGCGGACCGCCAACGCGCTGAAGGAGATGGGCGTCGGCAAGGGCGACCGCGTGGCGGTCTACCTCCCGATGATCCCCGAGCTCCCCACGATCATGCTGGCCTGCGCCCGCATCGGCGCCGTGCACTCGGTGGTGTTCGCCGGCTTCTCGGCGCAGGCGCTGCGCGACCGGATCAACGACTCCGAGTGCAAGGTCCTCGTCACGGCCGACGGCTCCTACCGGCGGGGCAACGTCTTCCCGCTCAAGGACAACGCCGACGAGGCGCTCGAGGACACCCCCT
>JAHWKB010000360.1 GCA_019348115.1 Actinomycetota bacterium
GGCTCGGGCTCCGGCGCGAGCTCGTCGGCGACGCCCGCGACGTCCTCGCCGAGGGTGGCGCTGGTCGCGGCGACGGCCGAGACGGTCGCCTCCTCGAAGCTCCCGGCCTCGTCGGCCACCTGCGCCTGTGCCTCGTCGGGGTCGATGTCACCGGCCTCGCGGTCGTCGTCGTCCTCGGCCAGCACGTCGTGGAGGACGCCGGACCCGTCCCGGTCCGCCGCGTCGGGCGCCGGCGCCGCGGTGGCGGCGGGCTCGGACCCGCTCCGGCGGTCGACCAGCGGACCGGGCTCGCCGGGTCGGTCGTACGGCGCCGGCGCGGCGACGGCCGCGTGCTGGACCCCGGCAGGACCCGGCTCGGGGTCCTCGTCGTCGCCCGCCGCGAGCTGCGTCGTGCCGGAGGCGGTCTGCATGCCGCGGACCGCGCCGTGCACGCCCTTCATGGCGGCACGCAGCCCCTGGACGAAGGCGTCGCGGGTGCTCTCGAGCGTGCGGATGTCCTCGGCGATGGCGTTCCGGCGCCGCTCGGCGTCCGCGACGATCTTGCTGGCGGTCCGGCGGGCACCCTCGACCTCGTCGCGTGCCTCGTTGCGGGCGTTCTCGAGGTCGGTGCGTGCCCGCTCCTCGGCCTTCTCGCGGATCGCCTGCGCCGACTCCTCGGCCGCGACGAGGATGCGGGTCGTCTCCTCGCCCAGGGCCGCGAAGGCCTCCCGCGGTGACAGCGCGGTCTGCGCCGCGGGTGCGGACGCTTCGACGGCGGTGGACGAGGCACCCGGCGCAGGGGCCGCTTCGAGCTCGCGACGGGACTGCTCGAGCTCGCGCTCCAGCACCCGCAGGTCGTCGAGCACGCGCGCGTGCTGGGCCGCGACCTCACGCAGGAAGGCCGTGACCTCGTCACGGTCGTACCCGCGGAGCGACACCAGGAACTGACGGGAGGCGATCTCTTCGGGCGTGAGCAAGGTCGTGCCCCCCGGGGGTCCGTCGTGTTCCGTGCGGTGGTTGCGTCGGCCGTCGTGCCGCGACTCGGCAGCATAGACGAGGCCTCCGGGGCTGCCCCGGGGTCCTCAGGGGAGGAGGTCGTCCACGGTGTCCTCGACCACGCCCGCGGTGTCCTCGATCACGTCGTTCACGGCGTCCGTCGCGTCGGATGCCCCCGGGACGACCTCGTCGAGGAGCGACCCGAGATCGTCCACGCCGTCGGTCACGGGATCCGTCACGGGATCGAGCGTGCCGGGGTCGTCGGGATCGGGGTCCGGGTCGGGATCGGGGTCGGGATCCGTCGGCGGCGGCGGGGTGGGGTCCGGCCCCGGCGGGGACGGTGGCGGCGCGTCGGGCTCGTCGGTCGTGGCGGGAGTCGGCGGTCCGGTCACCGGCGCGGCCGTGCCGTCGGCGACGGCCTCGCCCCGCTGGCGGACGGCCCGCTCGATCGTGCGGTCCAGGTCCGCGGCGGAGAACCCGTGCTCCCGGACGATCAGGCCCCACCCCGCGCCGCCGCGCCGGAGCGCGTCGATGCGACGCGCGGCCTCCGCCGGCGCCAGCGGCACCTCGGCGACCAGGAGCTCCGCGACCATCATCGCGACGAGCGTCTCGGCCGGAGGACCGAACCGCTCCTCCTCGGCGGTGACCGCGAGCCGCGGCAGCTCGTCGACGAGGTCGCCGAAGCGCGCGAAGTCGGCGTAGAACGCCGTCGTCTGCAGCGCCGTGCCGTAGCGCGCCGTCAGCCCCCGCTCGGTCGCGGCGAGCAGACGGTCGATGCGGATGGCCTCGGCCAGCAGCCGCGCATCCCAGTCGTCGGACGGCAGGTAGCGCAGCGGCCGGAGGGTCCCGGCGGCGCCCTCGACGACCGGGACCTCCCGGTAGCTGGGCACGATGACCTCGTCGACGACGCCCGGCTGGCGGACCGCCGTCCCGCCTTCGTAGACCGCGAACCGGGGGATCCCGCCGGCGCTCACGCGCCACGCGCCGCGGCCGGTCCCGACGAGTGCGCCGAGCGCGACCTCGTAGCTGCGATCGGCCTCGAGCAGCAGCTCGCCGCGGTCGAGATCGAGCTCCTGCCCGTCGACCGCGAGGTCGACCCACCGCGACAACGCCAGGCTGCCTCCACGGATCTCGAGCTCGGCCTCGCCGTCGGTCGTGCGCAGGCTCGAGCCGTCGGGGACCACCGAGCCGACGGGGAGCGCGGTCCAGCCGCCCGCCCGCTCGAGCTCGACGACCCCGGCGCGGACGCGTCCGAACTCCCCGCTCGCGAAGACGTCGGCCGAGGGTGGGGCGACGAGGATGCCGATGACGGCGGCCGCCACGGCGACCCACGCCGACGCCCGCGCCGGCACGCCGGCGGGCGTCGACACGACGGTCTCGTCGCGGTCCTCCTCCGGAGGGGCCAGGAGCGCGCTCACGTGCGCGCCACCGGGAGCACCAGCACGACGTCGGTGCCCTGCCCCACCTCGGACTCGACGCGGATGTCCGCGTCGAAGCGCTCGAGGATCCGCTGGACGATGGAGAGCCCGAG
>JAHWKB010000361.1 GCA_019348115.1 Actinomycetota bacterium
CGTGGCTGTGCGGCAACGCCACCGCCGACGTGCTCGACCACCCGTACGGCACCGTGGCCGGCGAACGTGTCCAGCCGTTCCTCGGCGCCGGCGCGTTCGCGGAGGAGACGCTGCTGCTCGACCGTGCGGTGGTGCCCATCTCCAAGGACGTCCCGCTCGAGACCGCCGCCCTCATCGGCTGCGCCGTCACGACCGGTGTCGGGGCCGTCCTCAAGACCGCCGAGGTGGCCGAGGGCGACACGGTCGCGGTCATCGGCTGCGGCGGTGTCGGACTCTCCGTCGTGCAGGGCGCACGCGTGGCTGGCGCGAGCCGGATCGTCGCGGTCGACCTCAAGCGCGACAAGCTCGAGCTCGCCGAGCGCTTCGGCGCCACCGACCTCGTCGACGCCGGCGAGGCCGACGCCGTGAAGGCCATCAAGGCGGCCACCGGCGGCCACGGTGCGGACCACGTGTTCGAGGTGCTCGGGCTGTCCCGGACCATCCGTCAGGCCTTCAGCGCCACCCGGCGGGGCGGCACGACCGTCGTCGTCGGTGTCGGCAGCGCCAAGGACAAGGTCGAGTTCAGCGCGATGGAGCTGTTCTGGATGGCGCGGACGCTCGTCGGCTGCGTCTACGGCAACGCCGACCCGGACGTCGACTTCGCGCGCATGCTCGAGCTCGTCGGCGACGGCCGGCTCGAGCTCGACGAGCTCGTGACCGACCGCGTCGGCCTCGACGATGTCGGCGCCGCGCTCGACGCCATGGCCGAGGGCCGCGGCATCCGCACCGTCGTCACCTTCTGATCAGGGGTTGGCGCGGAGGTCGTCCTCGACGGCCTGCCAGCTCTTGCGGGCGGCGATGAGGACCGGGTCCCACACGGGCGAGAACGGCGGGGCGTAGGACAGGTCGACGTTGAGGAGGTCGTCGACCGTCATCTCGTTCCACAGGGCGGTCGCGAACACGTCGATGCGCTTGGCAGCGCCCTCCTCGCCGACGATCTGGGCCCCGAGGAGCCGGCCGGTGCGCTTCTCGGCGACCACCTTCATCGTGAGGTGCTTGGCGCCGGGGAAGTAGCCGGCGCGGGTGGTGGACCGGACCGTCTCGGTCACGACCTCGAAGCCGACGTCGCAGGCCTCCTGCTGCCCGAGCCCGGTGCGGGCGACCTCGGTGCCGCAGACCTTCGTGACCGCCGTGCCGACGACGCCCGGGAAGGTCGCGTAGCCCCCGCCGAGGTTGATGCCGGCGACGCGGCCCTGCTTGTTCGCGATCGTGCCGAGCGCGATGGCCATCCACCGCCGGGAGACGCGGTGGAAGACCTCGGCGCAGTCGCCGGCCGCCCAGATGCCCGGGGTGGGCGTGCGCTGGCGGCGGTCGGTGACGACGCCGCCGGCGTCCCCCACGGCGAGCCCGGCGTCGCGGGCCAGCTCGACGTTCGGTGCGTTGCCGATGCCGAGGATGACCACGTCGGCGTGGATGTCGCCGTCCTCGGTGGCGACGTTGACGACCCGGCCGTCGTCGCCGACGTCGAAGCCGAGCACGCCCGTGCCGAGGTGGAGCTCGACGCCGAGCGCCTCGACCTCGCGGGCGACCATGGCACCCATGTCGGGGTCGAGCGCCCGCCGCATCGGGTGGGTCCCACGGTCGACGAGGTGGACGTGGATGCCGCGCTGCACCATCGCCTCGGCCATCTCGAGACCGATGTAGCCGCCGCCGACGACGACCGCCTGCGAGCAGCCGCCGCCGAGGTCCTCGAGGATGCGCTGGCCGTCGTCGAGCGTCTGCACCCCGTGGATGCCGGCGGCGTCGATGCCGGGGAGGTCGGGACGGTACGGCACGGCGCCGGTCGCGATCAGGAGCTCGTCGTAGGGCTCGTCGCGCTCGCCACCCGCCGCGAGGTCGCGGACCCGCACCGTGCGCTCGTCCGGCTCGATCGCGACGACCTCCGACCGGAGGTGGACCGCGATGTCGTAGTCCTCCCGGAAGGTCTCGGGGCGCCGGGCGATCAGCTGGTCCCGGTCCGTGACCTCCCCACCGATCCAGTACGGGATGCCGCACGCGGAGTAGGACGTGAAGTTGCCGCGCTCGAAGGCCACGATGTCGAGATCGTCGGGGCCGCGTCGCCGGCGTGCCTGCGAGGCGCCGCTCATGCCGGCGGCGTCACCGCCGATCACGACCAGCCGGGTCACGCGACCTCACCGTCCGAGCCGTCGGCGGCCACGAACGGGAGGCCGGCCCGGTCCCACGCCTGCATGCCGCCTTCGAGGTTCTCGGCGGTGTAGCCGGCACGTGTCAGCGCGGCCGCGACCTGCCCGCTGCGGGCCCCGCTGCGGCAGACGGCGACCACGGTGCGGTCGGTCGCGATCTCGTCGCGGCGGTCGTTCAGCTCACCCATCGGGATGTGCACGGCGCCCTCGATGTGGCCGGCGTCCCACTCGAAGGGCTCGCGGACGTCGAGGAACTGGACGTCGTCTCGTTCCTCGTGGGCGGTGACGGGGTCCATGCGGTGCTCCTGGTCGGTCCGTCGCG
>JAHWKB010000362.1 GCA_019348115.1 Actinomycetota bacterium
CGCCGTGGATCTCGTCCGCGCCGCCGTTGCCCTCGATCGCGTCCGTGCCGGTCCCGCCGTGGATCAGGTCCTCGTCGGCGCCGCCGTACATGCGGTCGTCCCCGGAGTCGCCGAGGAGCTCGTCGTCGCCCGCGTCGCCGTGGACCTCGTCGTCGCCCTGGGCCCCGCGGACCCAGTCGTCGCCGACCCCGCCGGCGAGGTGGTCGTTGCCGACGTCACCGAAGATGCGGTCGTCGTCGGCCCCGCCGAACATCGCGTCGTGCCCGCCGTCCCCGAACATGCAGTCGGCGTTGCCGCCGACGAGCATGCCGGCGCCGGCGAGGTTGCCGTCCGGGATGTCGAACAGGCCCGCGCCGACGACCGTGTCGGCGACCACGCCGTTGTCCTCCGCGTTGGCGTCGCCGTCGCGGTCGACGTCGATCTTCCCGGCGATGACCGTGAGGCCGGCGAAGCGCCCGGCATCCGCGGCCTCACCGGCCGTGCCGTTGCCGTCGAGGTCGAGCTTGCCGCCGACCACGGCCACGGTGGTCGCACAGACGATCGCCGAGCCGTCCTGCGCCCCGGTGGCGTCCGCCCCGAGGGTCACCGTCGTCGCGGCGTCGCTGCCGGAGTCGTCGATCGGGGTGGCGCCGGCGGCCGAGCCCTGGTCTCCGAAGCCGATGTCGTGGCCGAGCCCGCCGAGGACGACGTCGGAGCCGAGCCCGCCGCCGACGGCGTCGTTGCCGTCACCGCCGTCGACGAGGTCGTCGCCGGCCCCGCCGTCGGCGGTGTCGTCGCCAGCGCGGCCGAACAGGCGGTCGTCACCCGACCCGCCGTCGAGGCGGTCGTCACCCGGGAACGTGGTGACGGTCGCGCTGTCGCCCTCCAGGAGGTCGTTGCCGCCGTTGCCGCACAGGATGTCGCCGTCCTGGCCGCCGTTGAGGTCGTCGTGACCGCCGCCGCCGAGCAGCGTGTCGCGTCCCGACTCGCCGTCGAGCTGGTCCGCGACCGAGCCGGCGAGGTCCGCGGCGCACTGCGCCGTGAACGGTGCGTGGAGCGCCGTCGGGTACGCGCCGTAGCCGGAGGCCGCCGGGTCGACGGGGACGGCCTTGAGGCTCGTCCGCAGCGCCGCGTCGGTGGGTGCACCGCTGAACGTGAGACCGTCACCCACCAGCACGTCGTCGCCGGCGTGGCCCTTGAGCCGGTCGGTGCCGTCCTCGCCGATGAGCACGTCGGCGCCGTCGAGCAGCGCCGGGTCCTTCCGTGCCGCCGGCAGGCGGTTGTACCGGACCTCGTCGAGTCCCGGCCCGCCGACGACCTCGTCGTCCTCGCTGCCACCGCGCACGACGTCGCGCCCGGCGTCACCGGACACGGAGTCCGTACCGGCGCCGCCCGTGGCGATGTCGTCGCCGAAGCCGGCGCTGATGACGTCCGCCCCGCCGCCACCGTCGATGGTGTCGTCACCGCCGCCGGCGCTGATGGTGTCGTTGCCGTCGGTGCCGCCCCCGGTGCCGCCGTCGCCGAAGATCTCGTCGACGCCGTCGCCGGTGGTGATGCGGTCCACGCCGCTCCCACCGCGGATCGACGACCCGGTCGTGAACGCGAACTCGGTCCCCGCCGGGTTCGCGCCGGCGAGCAGCTGGATGGTGTCGTTGTCGGTGCCGAGGTCCGCCCAGACGATGCGGCCGCCCGAGACCGACTCCTCCTCGTAGAGACCGAACGCCTCGATCGAGACCTTGTCGGCCGCGATCTGGCGCAGGACGAACTTCTCCTTCGGCACGTCCTCACGGAAGTTGCGGTGGCCGACGTTGGGGCCGGCGTTGATGCGCAGCACCTTCTTGCCACCGATCTCGACCGGCGTGGCGAGGTCCGGCGGCGGCGGGTCGCAGCGCACCTCGAACAGCTGGATCGGCGGGCGCAGGCGGAACAGCGTCGCGCTCCAGCGCTTGGTCCAGAACTTGAGGTCGATCTCCACGAAGAACTGCAGGAAGAACTCGAGCAGGCCGCGTACCTCGAACAGGCACAGCGGGTTGTCGCCGAAGCGGCTGATCTCCTCGATGCGGAGCCGGCCGTCGCGGTCCGGGTCGTTCAGGTTGAACTCGACCGTGATCGTGACCCCGCCCTCGAGGCCGACCTTGAAGATCTTCACGGACACCGACGCCCCGAGGGTGACGGTGACCGCGAGGGTGATCTCCGGGACGTCGTTGCCGTTGGCGTCGAGGTCGTCGATGTAGATGCCGTCGAGCAGCGCCGCCGGGTCGAAGTCCTCCGGCTGCTGGCGCAGCATGTTCGTGAGGCCGCGGGTGTCGTAGCCCATCGCGAAGCGGGCGGAGAAGGCGAACGTCCCGCCGATCGAGATGTCGACCGGGACGGGGCCGGCCATGAACGGCCCCCAGCTGACACTCATGCCGGCGCTCGCCGCGAGCGTGCCGGCGTCGAAGCGGACGAGGACCGCGTCGGTCTCGCCCATCAGCATCCCGAAGATCTGGTTGGCGTCGTTGAGGAACGGGAAGGTCAGGGCCGT
>JAHWKB010000363.1 GCA_019348115.1 Actinomycetota bacterium
CCCTCGGAGCCGGCGGTCTCGACGTCGAGCTCACGCGGGCCCCGGCCGAGGGTCAGGCCGATGCCGGTCTGGCTCTCGTCGCCGTCGCCGGCGAGCACGTTCACGTACGCCCAGGCGTCGGTGCGCTCCTGGGTGAGCGCGAGCCCGCGCGTGGACACGAGCGCGATCCGCCGGTGCGCGTCCTGGTACTGCGCGGTCTCGATGCCGCGCACCCGCCCGTCGGCGCTCCGGGCGGACTCCTCGAGCGCCAGCGCGAGGTCGATGCGCTCCTCGACCGGGACGTCGGCGAAGCCGGGTGCGGCGAGGCCCTCGAGCGTCGGCACCTCGGCCGGAGCGGGCAGCACGTTCGCCTCGTCCGGCGTCGCGACCGCGGCGTTGGACCGCGCCGAGCGGAGCGTCGCCTCGAGCGCGTCCTCGCTGACGTCGGAGGTGTGCGCGTAGCCCTGCCGGCCGTCCCGGAGCACGCGGATGCCGACCCCGCGGGTGGTCGCGTTGGTGAGCGAGTCCACGGCCGCGTCGAGCACGTCGACGCGGGTGGTCACCTCGGACGCGGCGTAGGCCTCGACGTCCTCACCGGGCTCCGCCCGGTCGACGACGCGCTGTGCGAGCGCGAGCAGCTCGTCCGCCATCAGGCCGTCCCTCCGATGGTGATGCGGCCGATGCGCAGGGTGGGCGAGCCGATGCCGGCAGCGACGCTCTGGCCGTCCTTGCCGCACATGCCCTGCAGGAACGCCACGTCGTTGCAGACGATGTCGACGTCGGCCAGGATCTGCAGGCCGTTGCCGACGAGGTTCGCGCCCCGGACGGGGTGGACGATCTCGCCCTTCTCGACCAGGTACGCCTCGGTCATCCCGAACACGAAGTCGCCGGTCGCCGGGTTGACCTGCCCGCCGCCGATGCCCTTGCAGAGGATCCCCCGGTCCAGGCTCGCCACCGCCTCCTCGGGCTTGGTCGCGCCGGCGGTGATGTAGGTGTTCGTCATGCGCGGGACCGGGAGGTGGGCGTAGGACTCGCGCCGGCCGTTGCCCGTCGCCGGCGCGGCCAGCCGGTGCGAGCTCCGCCGGTCGGTGAGGTAGTCGGTGAGGACGCCGTCCTGGAACATGACCGTCCGCTGCGCCGGCGTGCCCTCGTCGTCGAACGCGAACGAGCCCCAGCCGTTCTGGACGGTCGCGTCGTCGACGCCGCTCAGGAGCTCGGAGCCGATGCGCTGGCCCTGCTTGCCGACGAAGACGGTCGCGTCCTTGCCGACGAAGTCGCCCTCCATGCCGTGCCCGCAGGCCTCGTGGAAGAGCACCCCGCCGTGGCCGCGCCACATCACGACCGGCATCTCGCCGCTCGGCGCCGGCCGGCTGTCGAGCATGGTGACGGCCTGGCGCCCCGCCGCGGCACCGACGGACTCCGGCGGGGTCGCCTCGAGGATCTCGTGCCCGGCGCTGGCGCCGGCGCTCTCGTAGCCGGTCTGGATGAGGCCGTCGCGGGCGGCGACGGCCTGCGTGACGAGGCGGGTCCGCACGCGCCGGTCGTCGACCGAGCGTCCGTCGCTGTTGACGACCAGGATCTCCTGGTCGACGTCGGCGTAGACGACGACGACCTGGGCGATCTCGGGCGAGCCGTCCCGGGCCGCCGTCTCCGCGCGCTGCGCCAGCTCGACGAGGGCCGCCTCGTCGACCTCCCCCGGCGGCTTGCGGACGGGGTGCTCGACGCGCCGGTCCGGGCGCGTGAGGTCGGCCGGCTGGCGTGAGCCCTCGCCCTGGACGGCGGCCGCGGCCACCTTCGCGGCGTCGGTCAGCGACCCGCGGTCCAGGAGGTTGGTGTACGCGTAGCCCACCCGCGAGCCACGGACGACGCGGATGCCGGCGCCGACGTCCCGCCCGGTCGCGAGCTCCTCGACCCGGCGGTCCTCGAGCCGCAGCGACCGCGTGGCGCGGGACTCGGCGTACACCTCGGCGAAGTCGGCACCGCCGGACAGGGCCGCCGCGAGGACGTCCCGGACGAGCCCGTCGTCCAGTCGGTCACGCAGGTCTGCCACTCGAGGTCCCCCGTCGGGTCGTCGGTCGGTGGTGGTCGGCGCGGTCGGCGTCGCACCGCGCCCGGGCTGCCGGAGTCTAGGAGACGTGTCCGACCCCACCCCCTGGCCGCAGGACGGATCAGCCGTCGAGCACGTCGTGCAGGAACGCCGCGACCCGCGGGTAGGCGTCCACGCGGTTGGCGAGCTTGGCGAGCCCGTGCCCCTCGTCCTCGTACACGAGGAGCTCCGACCGCACGCCGTTGCGTCGGACCACCTCGTGGACCTGCTCGGCCTCGGACAGCGGCACGCGCGGATCGTTGGCGCCGTGGATGATGAACAGCGGGGCGCGCATCCGGTCGATGTGGGTGATCGGTGACGCCGCGACCAGCAGGTCGTGGTCGTGCTCGAGCGAGCCGTACTCGCGCTCGCGGAACCTCCGCCGCCACGGCGAGGTGTTCTCGAGGAACGTGACGAGGCTCGAGATGCCGAC
>JAHWKB010000364.1 GCA_019348115.1 Actinomycetota bacterium
GGGAGCCGGGAGGCGGTCATCGGGTGCGGCTGCTCTGGTGCGTGGGCCGGCCGCGCCGGCGCCGGCGGGCCGAGCGCGGCCCCTCGTGTACCGAACTCATGCGCTGCTCCTGTCGTCGTCCCCGGACGTCCTTCGGAAGACCCTGCCCGACGGATGCCTGCTCGACAACGCCGGAACCGACGGTTCGATGCCCGCCGCTAGGCTCCGGACCCGTGACCTCCCTCTCCCTGTCCAGCTCGCCCGCCGCCTCCGCGAAGGTCGACGCCGTCGTGATCGGCGTCGCCAAGGGACCCAAGGGACTGGTCCTCGCGCCCGGCTCGGACAGCGTCGCGAGCGCCCTCGGCAAGGGGCTGCTGCCCGCGCTGAGCGGCCTCGGCGCGACCGGCAGGGCCGAGGAGGTCACCCGCCTGGCGAGCCTCGGCGCGACGACCGCCGCGGTCGTCGTCGCCGTCGGGCTCGGCGACGCGCCGGGCAAGAACGGCTCGTACGACGACGAGGTCCTGCGCCGCGCGACCGGCGCCGCACTCCGCGCGCTCGCGGGCTCGGGCAAGGTCGCGGTCACGCTCGCTGCTGCCGGTCCGGACGTCGCGCGCCAGCTGCGCGCGGTCGGCGAGGGCGCCCTGCTCGGCGCGTACTCCTTCTCGCGCTACCGCACGACCGACTCTCAGGAGCGGCGCGACCCGGTCCGCGAGGTGGTCCTCGTCGTGCCGGACACCAAGGACAAGGGCCTGCGCGCCGTCGTCACCCGCGCCGAGGTCGTCGCGCGGGCGGTCCACCTGGCCCGCGACCTGGTCAACACGCCGCCGAGCGACCTGCACCCGGCCGAGCTGGCCGACGTCGCGAAGGAGCGGGCGGCCTCGGTCGGCGTCGACGTCGAGGTGCTCGAGGGGAAGGCGCTCGCCAAGGGGGGCTTCGGCGGGATCATCGGCGTCGGGCAGGGCTCGGCCCACGGCCCGCGCCTGGTCCACCTGTCGTACAAGGGCGGCAAGGGCTCCTCGACCAAGGTCGCCCTGGTCGGCAAGGGCATCACCTTCGACTCGGGCGGCCTGTCGCTCAAGCCCGCTGCGTCGATGGAGGAGATGAAGAGCGACATGGGTGGCGCCGCGGCTGTCATCGCCGCGGTCGCCGCGGTGGCCGAGCTCGCCCTGGCCGTGGACGTCGAGGCGTGGGTGCCGATGGCGGAGAACATGCCCAGCGGCACCGCGATCCGGCCGTCCGACGTGCTGACGCTGCGCGGCGGCACGACCGTCGAGGTCAACAACACCGACGCCGAGGGGCGGCTGATCCTCGCCGACGCGATCGCCCGCGCCTGCGAGGACGGCCCGGACGTCGTGATCGACGTCGCGACGCTCACCGGCGCGCAGCTCGTCGCGCTCGGCTCCCGCACCACCGGCGTGATGGGCAACGACGACGCGCTGCGCAGCGCCGTCGTCGACGCCGCCGGCCGCGCCGGCGAGCCCTCCTGGCCGATGCCGCTGCCGGCCGAGCTGCGCAAGGGGCTGGACTCCGAGGTCGCCGACCTCGTCAACACCGGGCCGCGCGAGGGCGGGATGCTCACCGCCGGGCTGTTCCTGAAGGAGTTCGTCGCCGACGGCGTGCGCTGGGCGCACCTCGACATCGCCGGCCCGGCCTTCAACTCCGGTGACGCCTACGGCTACACGCCGCAGGGCGGCACCGGTGCCGCCGTGCGCACGTTCATCCAGGTGCTCGAGGACCTGGCGGCCGAACGGACGTAACGCCCCGGCTCGTTCTGACGATGTCCCCGGTGAAGCTGCTCCCGAGTGCACCGGAGGATGACGTGTTCGACCCCCTGATGAGCTTGCTCGTCGCCAAGGCCAAGGCGGTCGGCCTCGTCGCCGGCACCGCCCTCGCGACCACCGCCCTCGTCGGCGGCAGCGCCGTCGCGTTCACCGCTGTCAGCGCCGAGTCCGACCTGGAGCCCGACGCGGCCGTCGTCGAGACTGTCGAGTCGGTGGAGACCGTCGAGGCGGTCGAGGTCGTCTCCGCGACGCCGACCGTCGGAATCGAGGAGCCCGAGACTCCCGAGGTCGTCTCCGCGACGCCGACCGTCGGAATCGAGGAGCCCGAGACTCCCGAGGCCCCCGCGGTCCCGAAGCCGCTCCCGGCCGACTTCACCTGCGACGAGACCAAGAACCACGGCCAGAACGTCTCGGCCTACGCCCGCTCGCTGCCGAAGGGCCCGGGCCGCGGCGAGAAGATCTCCGCCGTCGCGCAGAGCGACTGCGGCAAGAGCGCCGGGACCGAGGTCGAGGCGGCCGGCGTCGAGGAGGCCGAGGAGCCCAAGCCGGCCAAGGCGGAGAAGCCGGCCAAGGCCCAGAAGCCGGCCAAGGCAGAGAAGCCGGCCAAGACCGACAAGCCGGCCAAGGCCCAGAAGCCGGCCAAGGCCCAGAAGCCGGCCAAGGCCGAGGGCAAGGGCAACGGCTGATCCGGCGCCCCGTACGTCTGTCGGAGCCCGGCTGCGCCCCCGCGCCGCC
>JAHWKB010000001.1 GCA_019348115.1 Actinomycetota bacterium
GGGAGTACCGCAGCCCGAGGAGCGAGCCCAGCGCGAACGCGACCGTCTGCCACACCACGAGCGCGATGCCGACCGGGCCCTGTACGACGAGGGCGATCGCGAGGACGACGGTCGTGACGGCGGCCCCGAAGCGAGGGCCACGGCGGTCGATGATGAGGGCGCCGGTGTCGTCGGTGGGGAGGTCTCTGGCCATGGTCGTCGCCTAGCTCGTCGTCGCGAGGGTCACGTCGCTGGTGCTGATGAGGGCGGAGAGCTCCTGCTCGGCGACGAGGTCGATGCCGGGGAGGAGCGCACCGGGGTCGAGTCCGCGGGCCGTGAGGTCCTCGGTCACGGCCAGGACGGTCACACCGGAGCCGAGGAGCGCGAGGAGGTCGGTCGCCGGCTCCGAGACGGGGACCTCGACCCCCGCGACGGAGCCCGGCCGGGCGGTGGCGCGCTGGAGTCCGAGCTCGACGCCGGCGTCCTTCAGCACGAGGGTCAGCTCGACGTCCTCGGCGACGGCGTACGCGTTGAGGTCGAGCGCCGGGTCGGCGGCGCGGGCAGCGCCGGCGTCGGCACCGCGGAGGAGGGACAGCACCCGTGTGGGCATCAGCGCGTCACCCCCAGCGCGACGTCGGCCTCACGCACGAAGCGCCACAGGTCCCCGGCGTCACCCTCGACCACGCCGGCGACGGGGCGCCCGGTCGTGCAGGCATCGGCGGCGGCGCGGTCCGTGACCCATGACAGGAGCCCACCGTGGAGCCCGCGCCGGAGCAGGGAGGCGACGACAGGTCCCGTCGTGGTGGCGTCGGCACCGACCCGGACGCCGTCGCCGTAGGCGTACACGGCGACGCGGTGGCCGCGGTCGATGGCCTCCTCGGCGAGCCGCAGGGCGGCGATGGTGGCGCCGTCCTCGGGGTCGGTGCCGAGGACGAGCGCGAGCGTCCTGCCGGTGGGGCGGGTCATCGGGGGCTCCTCACAACCAGGCCTGGCGGGCGGACCAGCCGAACAGCAGGTCCACGACCTCGGACATCCCCGTGGTCTTGACCCCTTCCCCGACGCGCGGCACGGCGCGGCGCTCGAGCGCGTCCTCCTCGGCCAGCACCTGCACGCCGGCGTGGAGCGCCTCCTCGAGCACGACCGCGTCACGGTGGCCGGCGCGGGCGAGCACGACGGCGTCCTCGAGGAGCACGAGCACGACCTCGTGTCCCTCGACGGCGAGGTCGCGGGCGGCCCGGCCCGCGTGCGGGCCGTCGCCGGCGCGGAGCGGGTCGCGGGCGGTCAGGATCACGGTGTTCATCAGCCCGCCGCCTTCCGGAGGAGCAGGCGCACGGCCTGCTTGCCCCTGAGGTCCCGGATCCGTGCGACGTCGACGACCTGGTGCCCGGCGCGGTCGGCCCACCGGGCGAACGCCGCCGGTGCGCCCTGGGTGTCGGTCAGCACCTCGATGTACTCCCCGGGCTTCAGCGGGACGATGGCCCGCATGGTCGCGACGACACCCGCCTGGTAGGTCTGGCCGCGGGCGTCGACCGAGCGGGCGGGGCTCGGGAGCTCGCCGATCCCGGCCTCGTCCAGCTCGACCTCGACCCGACCACCTCGGCCGGCGACCCGGACCGGCGCACCGGCCGCCGCGATCGCGCCCCGCAGGAACCCGCGGGCGAGCGCGTCGCCCACCGCGCCGTCGACCTCGCCGATGAGGCGGAGGCCCACGTCGAAGCCCTCGACGACGGCGGTGTCCCCGTCCGAGGACGCGACGCGGACCTCGGGGAAGGACGGCCGCAGCGCCTCGACGGCGACCATCGCGGCGGCCTCCAGGTCGCGGGCGTCGGCGCGGCCCGCGCTGGCCGCGACGAGGCGGCGACCCTGCTCCTCGGCGAGGAGCTCGAGCTTCGCCTCGTGCTCGGACAGGCCCGCGATCAGCTGCACGACGACGCTCACGCCGAGCTGGCTCCCGGGCGGGACCTGGACGTTGCGTCGGTCGTCGGCCTGCTCGCGGGCGACGTAGACCTTGGCGGGGCGGCCGCCCCCCGGGTGCTTGCGTCGCCCGGTGACGACGAGCCCGGCCTCGGCGAGGACGTCGAGGTGGTTGCGCGCGACGTTGGGGTGGAGGCCGAACATCTCGGCGACCTCGCGCGCCGAGTGCGGCTGACCCTCGGTGCGCAGGCGGCGGTAGATGCCGGCGCGGCTCGGGATCGCCAGGGCGCGCTGGACCGCGTCGTCCGTCGAGGACGCTCTCGGGGCGTCCGTCGAGGACGCTCTCGGGGGCGTGGGCGGGTCCTTGGGAGCGGTGGCGGGCACGGGGCCGGGATCCTGACGGGGCATGACGGTCCTGGAGGCCGAGGGTGACGGGCCTGCGCGCGACACGGCCCGGCCGGCAGGGTAAACCGTGCGAACTACGGTGGGAACCGGCGGGCTAGGGCGCGAGGCGCAGGGTGCCCGGGGCGAGGGTCCCGTCGACCACGAGCCGCCCCGCCTGGGTGGTGGCGCCCGTGAACCGGATGTTCGACGGCACGCCCTCGAACGCGAGCGTGGTGCCGAACGCGGCGGCGACGGCGTCGCTGGCGCCAGCGCCGAGCTCGCCGGCGTCGACCTCCTGCGCACGCAGGTGCAGCGCCTGTCCGTCCACCGTCACGTCGGCGGTCACCCGGACGGCGGCCCCCTGCACCTGCCCCTCGGCCACCACGCCGTCGGGGGTCACGCGGACGCTCCAGCCGGGCCGCTGGGCGCGGACGAGCCGCTCGACCTCGCGCTCGTGGATCGCGAGCGACAGCGAGCCGCCGGCGAGCTCGACGGCGTCCATGCCGGTCGGCGGGGGGAACCCGACGGCCAGCCCCTGGAGCGTGGCCCGCAGCTCCGACACCCGGATCGCCGGGTCGCCGACGACACCGTCCGAGACGACGACGTCCACCTCGTCGATGGACCCGCCGAGGAGCTGGGGCAGGACGGCCCAGCCGCGCACGTCGGCGTCGCTCTCGGCTGCCGCGAAGGCGCTCAGCGCCGACCGCTCGACCTCGGCGGCGACGCGGGCGCGGAGGTACTGGTCGACACCGACGAGGACGAGCAGCAGGAGCGCGAGGACGAGCAGGGGGCGGCGCACGGACGTCCTCGGTCGAGCGGGTGTCGGGCGGCGCGAGCCTACGCCCCCCCGCTGAAGGGCGGCAGCAGCGCCACCTCCGACGCCGGCGAGAGGGCGCGGCGCTCCGCCCGGTCGACCGGCTCGCCGTCCACGATCACCGTGGCGACCTCGAGCCGGGAGGTGAACGGCTCACCGAAGCGTCCACGGAGCTCGTCGAGCAGGGTCGGCACGTCCGGGGCGTCCGAGGTGAGCCGGCCGGTGCCGGCCGCGTCCCGGAGCGCGGCGAAGAGCCGCACCTGGCTCACGACGCGGCCTCGCGCTGGTCCGGGAACCGGCCGGTGGCACGGACCTCGAGGAGCGCCCCCGCGAGCGCATCGACGAACACCGGCGTGATGCCGTCCTCGGCGTGGCCGAAGCCCGCGGGCTCGATCCAGAGCGTGGCCGGTCCTGCGGCGCGGGCGGCGATGGCCTCGGCGTCCTCGACCGGGAAGTAGGCGTCGTCCACCCCGTGCACGACGAGCAGGGGCGCCGCGACGGCGGCGGCGAGCTCCTCGGGGTGGCCGGGCGACTCCCACGCAGCCGGCGGCACGATGCGGACGCGCAGGAGGGCCCGCAGCCCGTGCCGCTTCCAGGGGGTGTGCCACACGGACGCCAGCCGCTGCATCGGTGCCGTCTCGGCCGGCATCCGGAAGCGGGCGGTCGCGGAGACCACGACCAGGGCGTCCGCGGGGGTGCCCCGGGCGCCGGCGTGGAGCACGCTCGTCGCGCCCATCGACAGCCCCACCGCAGCGACCCACGGATGGCCGTAGGCGCGCAGCCACGCGCAGCCGGCGGCGACGTCGAGGGCCTCCCGGTCCCCCAGCGTCGACACGCCACCGGAGCGGCCGTGCCCGCGGAGGTCGAGGCTCAGCACGCTCATGCGCTGGGCGAGCCCGTCGGCGAGGTAGGCGTACGCGGGCTTGCGCCGGTTCGCGGCGAAGCCGTGGGCGAGTACGACGGCCGGGCCGTGGGCGCCTCCCGGTCCGGGGAGGTAGGTGGCGGCGAGCCGCGTGCCGTCCTCGGTGACGAGGCGGGTCTCCACGTGGGGGGCGAGGTGGCCGCCGACGTGGCCGCGGGCCTCGAGGAACCGCCGCACGGGCCCGCGCGGACGCCGGCCGGGAGCGGGGCGCGCGGGATGGGCGTCTCGGTTCACGGTCTGGCATCCTGCCACAGGGCACGTGGCGAGGAGACCGGCATGCACCTCCTGGTGCTCACCGATCGGCCCGGTGGCGGCAAGTCGCTGCTCCCCTCCCTCGAGTACCTGGACCACACGGTCCAGGACGCCCCGCTCGATGCGAGCTCGCTCGGTGGCCTCTCCGGCTGCGACGTCGTGGTCGTCGACGCCACCGGCGACCTGCGCGAGGCCGCGGGGGCCTGCCGGAGCGCGTCCCTGCACGAGCTGGCACGGCCGACGCTCGTCGTGATGTCGGAGGGCGGCCTCGCCGCGCTCAAGGCGAGCTGGGGCTTCGACGAGTGGCTCCTCCCCCAGGCGTCGCCGGCGGAGCTCGAGACGCGCCTGCGGATCATCGGCGACCGCGCGGCCGCCCAGCGGCCCCAGCGGGCCGCGAACGTGGGCGACCTGGTCGTGGACGAGGACAGCTACCAGGTGCGGCTGCGTGGGGTGCCGCTCGACCTCACCTACAAGGAGTTCGAGCTCCTGAAGACCCTCGCCGGCTCGCCCAACCGCGTCTTCACGCGCGAGCTGCTGCTCCAGGAGGTGTGGGGCTACGACTACTTCGGCGGCGCGCGCACCGTCGACGTGCACATCCGGCGCGTCCGCGCCAAGCTCGGGCCCGAGTACGAGTCGATGATCGGGACGGTCCGCGGGGTCGGCTACAAGCTCGTGCCCCCCGGGACCCGCCGGCGGTCCGACGGGGACGACTGAGGAGCGGGGATCAGCCGCGCGGCGTGCCGCGGAGCGTGCGGCCGAGGGCGACGTCCTCCCACCGGGTCTGGAACCCGTGGGCGGCGTAGAGGCGCACTGCCTGCTCGTTCGCGAGGTCGACCCAGAGGAGGCACTCCCCGAGCCCCTCGGCGGCGAGGTGGGCGAGACCGGCCGTCAGCAGCACCGCTCCGAGCCCGCCCCCCTGCGCGTCGGGCGCGATCGCGAGGTTGTAGACCTCCCCGACCCCGGACCCCCGCCGCTTGAGCCAGTGGAGGCCGCGGAGGTCGCCGTCGCCGGCGTCGGCGACGAGGAGATCCTCGGCGCGGAACCAGTCGTAGGCGCGTCGCTCGCGGAAACGCTCGAGCGTCCATCCGCCGTCGGGCGTGCCGGCGTACGCCGACGCCAGGACGCCGACGACGGCGTCGTCGTCGATGTCCGGTCGGTACGCGCGGACCTCGATCCCGGCGGGCGGTCCGACCGGCTCCACCCCCTCGAGCCGGCGGCCGAGCACGCCGAGCCGGCGCTCGATGCCGAAGCCCTCGCCGGCGGCGCAGGCCACGTCGGGCGCCGTCGCCCGTCGGATCCACACGACGAGCCCGGCGGCACCGTGCCGCCGGGCCAACCCCTCGAGGCCGGCGAGGAGGGCCGAGAGGACGGGACCGGCCGGCGGTCGGTCCCGCGCCACCGCGAGGTCCCCCGTGGCCACCCCGCCCCGGGCCGTGGGCAGGAGGACACCGGCGTAGCCCACCGTCTGGTCGCCACGGCGTGCGAGCACGGAGTGCCAGTGGGACGCCCGCTCCTCGCACCGGAGCGCGAGCCTCTCGAGCCGGGCGCGCTCGGCCTCGTCGACGAGGGGGGCGGCGGCCAGTGCCTCCGCCTCGTCGAGGAGCGCGAGGGCGTCGTCGACGCCCTCGGCACCGGCGAGCACGCGGACCACGACGTCGTCGCGTGCCGCGATCACGTCGGCGTGGTCGGTCGGTCCCATCTGCCCTCCGTTCGGGCGCGAGAGTAGGCTCTGCGGTCCGGTTGGCACCCGACGAGGCGTGTGGTTACCATTCCGCCGCGCTGCTCGGTGGGGGCGCTGTCAGCCTGGGCCGCTAGCTCAACTGGCAGAGCATCGGACTTTTAATCCGCTGGTTGCAGGTTCGAGTCCTGCGCGGCCCACCACCGATCATCCACGAGGACCTGTGGAGCAGTTTGGAGTGCTCGCCACCCTGTCAAGGTGGAGGCCGCGGGTTCAAATCCCGTCAGGTCCGCTCGGCCGGCTCACGCCGGCCGTTCGCTTTCCCGGACGCACCTGCCGGGGACGCGGGGTCAGGTAGCTCAGTTGGTAGAGCACACGACTGAAAATCGTGGTGTCGGCGGTTCGACCCCGCCCCTGACCACCGAACCGAGGAGGCCGCGCCCGAGGGTGCGGCCTCCTCGCGTTCCCGGTCGTCACCGGGACGACAGCTCGGGGAGCCGGTCGGCGACGGCCCGGGTGATGCCCTCCCGGTGGTGGCGACGGCACAGGACCTCGTAGGCGCTCTCGCCGCCCGCGACGTCGCCGACCACGACCTGGTCCCCGGAGCGGACGATCACGCCGTCCGCCGTGCGGGCGTTCTGGGTGCCGCGCGCGCCGCACCAGCACAGCGCCTCCACCTGCATCTCCGCGCGGTGGTCGGCGAGCTCGAGGAGCCGCCGCGAGCCGGGGAAGAGGTGGGTCGCGAAGTCGGCGAGGAGCCCGAACGCCTGCACGTCCACGTCGAGCTCGTCGACGATGCGGGCGAGCTGCTCGACCTGCGCCGGCGTGTAGAACTGGGCCTCGTCGCAGATGAGCTCGTCCACGACCTCGCCACGGCCGATGCGGTCGCGGACGTGGACCCAGAAGTCGAACGACGGGTCGACCGTCGTCGCCGCCTGCGACAGCCCGATGCGGCTCGAGATCCGTCCGACCTCGCGGTCGTGCATGGTGAACAGCCACACGCGCTTGCCGGAGGCGACGTGGTTGTGGTGGAGCTGGAGCGCCAGGGTCGACTTCCCGCAGTTCATCGTGCCGTAGAAGAAGGTGAGCTCGGCCATCCGGGATCCCTCCGGTCGCGTCCCCGGCGATGTGTACCGCACGGCGGGTACGGTCGACGGGAGGCACGAGGAGGAGCGGTGGAGGACGGCACGCGAGCCCGGCTCGAGCAGGTGCTCGACGGCTACTTCGACCTCCGCACGTCGACCATGGTCGAGCGTGTCCTCGGGACGGCGACACCGGCCCAGCTGGCCGACCCCGACGAGCTCGACCGGCTCTACGAGGCGTTCGTGTCCCTGCTCGAGGACCGCTACGACCGCGCCGACCCGGGCTGGCGGGCCGGTGCGGAGGCGCTGCTGGCGGCCGAGTGGGACCGGCAGGTGGAGGCGGCTCGCGCCTTCGACCGGGAGCTCGAGCGGTCCCTGGACGAGCCCGGATCGGCCTAGAGGTCCACCGCCAGGGCCGCGGGCAGCTCGTCCCGACCCGCGATGTCGAGCTTGCGGTAGACGCTCGCGAGGTGGTTGTCGACGGTACGGACCGAGACGACGAGCCGTTCGGCGATCTGGGGGCTCGTGAGGCCGTTCGCGGCCAGCAGCGCGACCTCGTGCTCCCGACGTGTCAGCGGCGTCACCCGCAGTCCCCGCACCGCCGGGGTCATCGCGCCGGGGCACCGCTGCACCAGCGCCACCGCACGGGCTCGGAGCAGTGGCGCCCGGGACCGGTCGCCGTCGCCGCCCGCCAACCGGTAGGCCTGCGCGTAGGCCTCCGCCGCCCACAGCGTCACGCCGATGGTGGCGAGCTCCTGCGCGGCGTCCACGAGACGGTCCACGTCCTGCTCCGAGAGCGATCGCGCGTGCGCCGCGATCGCCGGGAGGAGCCGGCCCTGGCCCCGTCGGGCAGCCTCCTCGATCACCTCCACCGTGCCGTCGGGACGGCCGTACCGGACGGCGTGGTAGGCCGTGAAGGCGCCCCAGGTCCAGTGGTCGTGCTCGAGGGCGAACTCGGTCGAGGCGAGGATGAGGTCCGTGGCGCGCTCGAGCTCGCCGGCGGCGGCGAGCCCCATGGCGGTCGCGCGCTCCTCGAGGAGGCGCCCGCGGACGTCGACGACGGGCTGCGCGGCGCGCATGCCGTCGAGCAGGCGCTCGACCGCGTCGACGTCGCCGGCGTCCGCCGACGCGCACGCCCCGACGGCGTACGCGAGGGAGCGGACCCCCATGGGGTCGGCGAGCGTGAGGAGACGGCGTCCCTCCGCCGCGAGCGGCAACGCATCGTCCACGCGGCCGCGCCAGGTGAGGAGGCCTGCGAGCTGGGACGCCCAGACGCCGGCGAGCTCGTCCGCACCGGACTCGATCGCCGTCCGGTAGCCGCGGCGACCGCGCTCCTCGGCGGCGTCGAGATCGCCGAGGTAGGCGGTCCCCAGCATCACGATCCACTCGAGCATGGGTCGGGCCATGGGGTAGTCGCGCTCCACCCGGCCGGCGGGGAGGGACAGACCCTCCGCGCCGATCGCGAGCCCCTCGGCGAGGTCGCCCCGCAGGACGTGCGCGAAGGCGGCGGAGGTGGCAGCGACGACCTTGGACGCGTCCTCCGCGCCCTCCCGGTCCAGCACGAGCCGGCACAGCTGGATGGCCTCGTCGAGGTCCCCGCGCATCGACACGAGGAGCGCGAGCGAACCGCGCAGCTGGTCGATGACGTCCTCGTCCTCGACGATGTCGCACGCCTCCTCGAGCACGGCGATGCCCTCGTCCATGCGACCGAGCCGCAGGAACAGCAGGCGTGACCGCACGCCGGCGACGCGCGCGCGTTCCCAGTCGTTGGAGGCGAGGTCCGCGGCGGTCGCGAGGTGGACCTCGGCCTCCTCGTTGCGGTGCTGGTGGATCAGCGCGTTCGCCAGGAGGATCTCGGCCTCGATCCCCCCGCCGGGGAGCGCGGCCCGGGCGAGCCGCTCGGTGAGCTCATGGTCGAAGGTGCTCGCGGTCCGGGTCGCGGCCCGGACGAACAGCGAGTTGTCCGTCACGTCGCCGGCGTCCAGTCGCCAGATCGCGAGCCGCACGAGGTCGTCCTCGTGCAGGTCCTGGTCGATCATCGTGGCGGACAGCCGCTTCGACAGCGACCGCATCGTCGCCGGCTCGAGCGCCGCCCGGACGGCCATCCGCGCGCCGGGCGCCGTGAGGCTGTAGCGCTCGGTCTCCGGGTCGAGCATGACGACGGCGCCGCGCTCGAGCGCCGCGACGACCTCTGGCGGGACGAGCTGGTCGAGGATCTCCGCCTGGAGCGGCTCGCCGAGCGCGATCAGGTGCATGGCCTCCGCGACCTCGGTGGGGAGGTCCGCGAGGAGCTGGCGGACGAGGTCGACGTACCGGTCCGGCGGCTCGAGCGGGCTGTGACCGACCCACACGCCCTCGACCTCGACGATGGTGCCCACGGCGACGCCGCCCTCGAGGTACTCGCGCAGGACCAGCGGGTAGCCCCGGGACAGGTCCCAGAGCTCGTGCTGCAGCGCCTCGGACACGTGGCCGCCGAGCACCTCCGTGACGAGTCGCTCGTGCCGCGGCCGGGTGAGCGGATCGAGGTCGACGCGGGCGAGGTGACCGTCCTTCCAGAGCGTGACGAGCGCGGCCGGTGCACGGTGGCCGTCCCGCAGGGCCAGGGCGAGCCGGAGCCGTCCCGACACCGCCGCCTCCACCAGCAGCTGCGCGGTCGCGGGGTCGCACCACTGGGCGTCGTCGATCACGAGGGCCGCGCCGGGTCCGCCGCAGCGCTCGACCAGCTCGTCGAGCCACCGCCGCGGGACCTCCACCGAGGCCGGCGCCAACGACCCCAGGCACGCGAAGCTGAGCGCGCGGGCGGTGCGTGTCGCGACGACCTGATGGGCGGGCATGTTGTCCGGAAGCCGCCGCGCGAGCTCGCGGAGGAAGCGGGTCCGCCCGACGTAGGGGGGCCCGACGACGGCGACGCCGCGAGGCGAGGACCCGGTCAGCTGCCGGAGAGCGAACCGGAGCTCCTCCTCGCGACCGGAGAACGGCCACGACATGCGGCGACACTAGCGACGCCGGGGCGGCGCGTCCCCGAGTTGAGTAGGTACCTACTCATCCGCTCGGCGCCTCGAGCATGCAACCTCCCGACAGCACGGGCGAGGTCCGGCCCGTCCCGGTCCGGGGGGAGCGGGACGAGCGCAGGATCTCCCCGGCGGTGCCGGGCTCCGGGGGGAACTCGGCACCGCCGTGAGCGGCCGAGGTGACCGAACGGGGGGCACCTCGGCCGCTCGCGTGGGACGGCGAACGCCAGCGTTCCACCCGGACCCGGCCCGCCGAGGCAGGCCGGCCGGACGAGCGGGAGGACCGGTCCCGATGCCGCTGACCGTCGCGACGCCGGTCCGGCCCAGCGGTCGCCGGCGGGACGACGCGTCCTGACCCCGACGAGCACGCCATCCTGCGCGACGCCCGTCCGGCTCTCGGGTCAGAACGTCACGTCGCCGGTGTCGCGGTTGCCCATGAAGGGCCAGCGCTCCGGGTCGAGGTCGTACTGGTCGATGGCCTTGGCGACGACGTCGGTGTCGATGGTGCCCTCGGCGGCGAGCTCGGCGAGGACGGTGACGGCGATCGACTCGGCGTCGATGCCGTGGAGGCGCCGGAGCTCCTCGCGGGTGTCGGAGCGGCCGAACCCGTCGGTGCCGAGCACGGCGAACCGCCCGGGGATCCAGTCGGCGATCTGCACGGGGGTGGCCTTGATCCAGTCCGACACGGCGATGTACGGGCCGTCGGTCCCCTCGAGCACCTGGGTGACGTGCGGGACGCGGGGCTCGTCTGTCCCGGGGTGCATCCGGTTCCACGACTCGCACTCGGTGCCGTCGCGCAGGATGCGGTTCCAGCCCGGCGTGGACCACACGTCGGCGCGGACGTCCCAGTCCTCGGCGAGCAGCTCCTGCGCCCGCAGCGCCTCGTAGATGATGGTGCCGGAGGACAGGATGTGGGCCTCGTGCTGGCCGGTCTCGCCCTGCCGGTAGCGGTAGATCCCGCCGATGATGTCCTCGTCGGTGACGTGGTCGGGCATGGCGGGCTGCGAGCGGGGCTCGTTGTAGACGGTGAGGTAGTAGATGACGTCCTCGCCGTCCTCTGCGGTCTTGGTGCCGTACATGCGCTCGATGCCGTCCTGGACGAGCACCGCGATCTCGTAGGCGAACGACGGGTCGTAGGCCTCGATCGCCGGGTTGGTCTGGGCCATCACGAGCGAGTGGCGGTCCTGGTGCTGCAGGCCCTCGCCGTTGAGGGTCGTGCCGCCGGCGGTCGCACCGATGAGGAAGCCACGGGCGCGCTGGTCGGCGGCGGACCAGATCTGGTCGGCGGTCCGCTGGAACCCGAACATGGAGTAGAAGACGTAGATCGGGATCATCGGCTCGCCGTGGGTGGCGTAGGCGGTCCCGGCGGCGTGGAAGGTCCCCATCGAGCCGGCCTCGGTGATGCCCTCGTGGATGATCTGGCCGTCCTTGGCCTGCTTGTAGGACAGCAGCAGCTCGCGGTCGACCGGCTCGTAGGTCTGCCCGTGCGGGTCGTAGATCTTCAGGGTCGGGAACATCGAGTCCATCCCGAAGGTCCGGGCCTCGTCGGGGATGATCGGGACGATGCGCGGGCCGATGCCCTTGCCGTCCTCCCCCTTGTGCTTGAAGAGGTCCTTGAACAGGCGCACGAGCGCCATCGTCGTGGCGACCTCCTGGTTGCCCGAGCCCTGCTTGAGCTCGCCGTAGAGATCCGGCGCGGGGAGCTGGGGCATGGCGAACTGGACGCGCCGGTCGGGGAGGAAGCCGCCGAGCTGGCGGCGCCGCTCCATGAGGTACTGCTGCTCCTCGGCACCTTCGTCGAAGGAGATGTACGGCGGCAGGTCGCCCTCGAGCTGCTCGTCGCTGATGTCGAGGTAGAGGCGGTCGCGGAAGGTCTTCAGCGCCTCGGCCGACAGCTTCTTCATCTGGTGGACCGCGTTGCGGGCCTCGAAGTCGGGTCCCAGGGTCCAGCCCTTGATCGTGTGGGCGAGGATCACCGTCGGGGAGCCGTGGTGCTCGGTCGCGGCCTTGAAGGCGGCGTAGACCTTGCGGTAGTCGTGGCCGCCTCGTGGCAGGTTCTCGATCTCCTCGTCGGAGAGGTGCTCCACGAGCCGCTTGAGACGCGGGTCGGTGCCGAAGAAGTCGTCGCGGATGTAGGCGCCGTCCTTGACCGTGTAGGTCTGGAACTGGCCGTCCGGGACCTCGTTCATGCGCGCCACGAGGAGGCCGTCGGTGTCGCGGGCGAGGAGGTCGTCCCACGCCCCGCCCCACACGACCTTGATGACGTTCCAGCCCGCCCCGCGGAACACGCCCTCGAGCTCCTGCATGATCTTGCCGTTGCCGCGCACGGGACCGTCGAGCTGCTGGAGGTTGCAGTTGACGACGAACGTGAGGTTGTCGAGACCCTCGCGCGTCGCGACCGTCAGCGCGCCGAGCGTCTCGGGCTCCGCGGTCTCGCCGTCCCCGAGGAAGGCCCACACACGCTGGTCCGAGGTGTCCTTGAACCCGCGGTTGTGGAGGTAGTGGTTGAAGCGCGCCTGGTAGATCGCGTTCATCGCGGCGAGCCCCATGGAGACCGTCGGGAACTCCCAGAAGTCCGGCATGAGCCGTGGGTGCGGGTACGACGACAGCCCGCCGGGCTCGACCTCGCGGCGGAACCGGTCGAGCCGCTCCTCGGGGATCCGACCCTCGAGGAACGCGCGGGCGTAGATGCCGGGCGAGCCGTGGCCCTGGATGAACAGCTGGTCGCCACCACCGGGGTGGTCCTTGCCGCGGAAGAAGTGGTTGAACCCGACCTCGTACAGCGACGCGGAGGAGGCGTAGGTCCCGATGTGGCCGCCGACGCCGTACACGGCGTTCGCACGGTGGACCATCACCGCCGCGTTCCAGCGGATGTAGGCCCGGATCCGGCGCTCGATGTGCTCGTCACCCGGGAAGCGCGGCTCCCGCTCGGGCGGGATCGTGTTGATGAAGTCGGTCGTCGTCAGGGACGGGATGCCGATGTTCTGCTGCCGCGCCCGCTCGAGGATCTTCAGGAGCAGGAAGCGTCCCCGCGCCTTGCCGCGCTCGTCGACCACGGCGTCGAACGACTCCAGCCACTCCCGCGTCTCGACCTCGTCGATGTCCGGGTACTGGGCCGGGAGACCGTCGGTGATGATCGGCTGGTCGGCGTACATCTGCTGCTCGCGCATCTCGGCCACGGTGGCTCCCGGTCGGTCGGGGCGTCGAGCCGCCACGGTAACGCCGGGACCGTTAGCGTGTCCGACGTCCGATGCCGCCGACCGCCGGAGTCCGCGATGCGACGCCTGTCCACCATCCTAATCGCCGCCGTGCTCGTGATCGGTGCGACCGCGTGTGATGGGGGCGAGGCCGAGGAGACGCTGGACGCCGTCGGCGAGACCGCCGGCGAGGTCGCCGAGGACGTCGGCGACGCGCTGTCCGAGGCGGCGACCGAGGCGTCCGAGTTCGCCGACCTCGTCGGCTTCTGCGACGCCGCGCGTCGGGCGAACGAGGCGGTCGAGGCCCGGAACGCCGGCGACGCCCTCGAGGCCGCCGAGGATCTCGCGGCGGAGGCACCGGACGACATCCGCGACGCGGCCGAGACCGTCCGTGACGGCGTCGCCGCGTGGCACGACGGGGACGACCAGGCCATCGAGGATGCGGCGTTCACGGACGCACTCGAGGACGTCGGGACCTACGTCGACGAGCGCTGCGACCCGCGCGACTGAGCGGGTGCCGGCGCACGTCCCCACGCCCCGGCTGCAGGCCGCCGACGTCCCGCCGGCGGACGCGCCCTGGCCCGAGGTGTCCGCGTTCGGGCACACCTTCCACGCGTACAAGGTGGCGGGGAGCCTGCAGCGGGTCGCCGACCTGACGCTCGCCACCCATGACACGTGGGCGGACACCGGCACGCTCCCCGACGACGTCGACCGCCTCCGGCTGGCGCTGTTCCACACGGTCCGGGCGACCGGAGGGGACCCGCCCGACGCCGACACCGAGCGCTGGGCCCGGGCGCTCGTGGTGGCCATCCACGAGCGCCTCCCGGGCTGAGCCGGCCGGTCCGCTCGTCCGGCCGGGTCCGGGGCAGCGAGCGCCCCACTAGCCTCGCCCACGACGTCCCCGCGAGGAGTTCGATTGGTCCGGCCCCGGTACAAGCCCGTGACGCCGGATCAGCGCATCCGCGAGCTCCGCAAGGACTTCCGCTCGCTCCAGAAGGAGGAGGAGTCCGGCCCCGGGCTCGCCGACCGGCTCGCCTCGTTCACCCGCGAGGCGCACCTCGAGCGCCAGCTCAACATGGCGATGCACACGGCCACGCGCTACTTCGAGGAGGATCCGGAGGCCCCGGAGCTGCTGGTGCAGGCGTACCTGGAGCCCGTCGACGGTCCCGAGGACCGCCTCCGTGCGTTCGTCGACCTCCGCGACCTGGCGCGCTACGTCGACCGTCCCGAGCTCGCCGAGCGCTGCGACGCGGCCATCGCGAGCGAGGCCCGGGAGTGGGTGCGCGGCGCCGACGAGGCGGAGCGGCGCCACCGGCTGCGCACGCTCACGTCGATGCTGTCGCGCGAGTTCGCCGACCAGCTGCGCGACGAGCTCCGGTTCCTGTGATCACGGTCGACGACGTCCGGGCCGCGGCGGACCGCCTCGACGGGGTGGCGCACCGGACGCCGGTCGTGACGTCGCGGACCCTCGACGGGCTCGTCGGGGCGCGCGTGTTCCTCAAGGCCGAGAACCTCCAGCGGGTGGGCGCCTTCAAGTTCCGCGGGGCCTACAACGCCCTCGCGGGTCTGCCGGACGACCAACGGCGCGCCGGCGTGTTCGCCTTCTCGTCGGGCAACCACGCCCAGGCCGTCGCGCTGTCGGCCCACCTGCTCGGCGTGCCGGCGACCATCCTCATGCCCGAGGACGCGCCCCCGCTGAAGCTCGCGGCGACCCGGGGGTACGGGGCCGAGGTGGTGCGCTACGACCGCTACGAGGTCGACCGCGAGGAGCTCGGCCGGACGATCGCGTCGGAGCGGGGGCTGACGCTCGTGCCGCCGTACGACCACCCGGCGGTCATCGCCGGTCAGGGCACCGCGACACTCGAGCTCCTCGACCACGCGACCGCGGCGGCCGGCGGGCTCGACACGGTGGTGACACCCGTCGGCGGTGGTGGCCTCCTCGCCGGCGCCACCGTCGTCGCCGCCGCGCTGGCTCCCGACGCGGAGGTCGTGGGGGTGGAGCCGGAGGTCCGGACCGTCGCACGGGACGCCATCGCGACCGGCGCGCCGGTGACGGCGCCCATCCCGCGGACGATCGCCGACGGGCAGCAGACCCCTGCCATCGGGCGGCTCCCCCTCGAGGTGTTCCTGCGCGCGGGGACGCGGGTCGTCGGCGTCCCGGACGACGCGATCGTGCGCACCATGCGGTGGCTGTTCGAGCGCACGAAGCTCGTGGTCGAGCCGTCGGGGGCGGCAGGGCTCGCGGCCATCATGGACGGCCGCATCGAGGTGGCCGGACGGCGCGTCGGCGTCGTGCTCTCGGGCGGGAACGTCGACGCCGGCGCGTTCGCGCGTCTCGTCACCGACGCGACGCGGGGCTGACCGCCACGACGGGGGTCACGCCGGGATCAGTCGCGGCGGAGGACGTCCCCGAGGCTCGAGCCGGAGGGGCTCGTCAGCGGGTTGGCGGCACGCATGCCGCCGCTGCTCCGCTCGAGGAGGGCGTAGACCTCGGTCGAGCGGTACCGCCGGTGGCCCCCGAGCGTGCGCAGCGGCGCCAGCTTGCCCGCGGAGGCCCAGCGCGTGACCGTCTTCGGGTCCACACCGAACAGCTTCGCGACCTCACCGGGGGTCAGCAGGTCGTCCCGCTCCTGCCCCGCGCCTTCCAACATGCCCTCCACAGTGGCTCCTCGCCCTGGCCTCGTCCTACCCCCGCCGACGCGCTCGTCCGAGCCGCCGACATCCCCCAGGAGGCCACCCGAAGCGTGCATCCCGCTCGCCTCTGGCGGTATGGTCCATCTTGCCCGTTCTGCTTGGTCAGAACGTCCTAGCTCATCGTGGTCATCGTGTCACCCTGCGCGCGACCATCGGGGCCGGTGGGTGAGAGGTGACCGTGTGTCGCGGCCACCCTAGCTCGCATGCTGCTTCGAGCGCAGGGAACTCCATCGACTGCGCGCCACGCCGTACGCGGCGGCCGCGGCGAGCACATCGCCCGACGCGAGCCCTTCGACCGCATCCCAGAGGTCGGCACACGTCCGGTCCGCCTGTAGTTCGCCGGGCGCGAAGAGCGCGGACACCGCGCCGTAGTCGAGCTCGATCAGCGAGCGCGTGTCGAAGCTGTCGACCCACGCGGCGACCTCGGCGAGCGCCGCCAGGACGTCCTCCCCGTCCTCGATCGTGGCTTCGACGACCTCGATCGCACGGGCGAGCCGGTCGGCCGCCTGGTCGGCCGTGGTGAGGTGGACGACGCGCGGCCCCCGGCCCTCGGGGGGATCGAGGACCCGCCGGTCGTCGGGCTCGAAGGCGAGGAACCACGGGAGCGGGACGGCCCACGGGGCGTCGAGGATGTGCGGCGCCCGTCCCGACAGCGCCAGCCGGTCGAGTGCCTGGCGCGAGCCGGCGTCGGGCAGGAAGGCGTCGACGACCAGGTCGGGCATCGTCCGCCGGAACTCCCGGAGGGCGGCCGCCGCGCGCAGGTCGAGCTGCAGCGGGCAGACGTGGATGCGGTCGCCGACCCGCCGGACGAGCGCCGCGTCGTCGCCGCGGGCGAGCCGGCCGGTCAGCAGCCGCGAGGCGCGGGTCGCCTGCTCGGTCCGCGCCGCCTCGGACGTCGAGATGCCTCCGCTGGTGACGTAGCTCGACCAACGCTCGCGGTCGGCCGGAGGGAAGGCGTCCAGCGGCTCGAACGCGCGGAGGTGGGCACAGGGGACCATGCGGAGCCACGCTAGCCCCCCTCCGACCGGCCTGCCCGGAGCCCTCCCGTTAGGCTCGGGGGACGGCTGCCGGGCACGGGTCGTGATCCGTCCCTGCCGGCACCGACCGCGCGTGACCGGGCGGGACATGCCCGGCACCCCACCGAGGAGCCACCGATGGACGGACCGTTCTCCCTGCTCGACGGCCACGAACAGGTCGTGTTCGGCAACGACGCCGAGACCGGGTTGCGCTGCATCATCGCGATCCACTCGACCGCGCTCGGTCCCGGCCTGGGCGGCACGCGCTTCTACCCCTACGAGGACGAGGAGGACGCGCTCGTCGACGTCCTGCGGCTGTCGAAGGGCATGTCCTACAAGGCGGCCTGCGCCGGGCTCGACCTCGGCGGCGGCAAGGGCGTGATCATCGGCGACCCCGACACCGACAAGACCGAGGCCCTGCTGCGCGCCTACGGCCGCGTGGTCGAGAGCCTCAACGGCCGCTACATCACCGCCTGCGACGTCGGGACGTACCCGAACGACCTCGAGATCGTCGGCCGGGAGACGGCCTGGGCGACCGGCGCGGACGTCGAGCACGGGGGGTCGGGCGACTCCGGGATCCTCACCGCCTTCGGCGTGTTCGTCGGGATGAAGGCGACCGCGCAGCGGCTGTGGGGCCAGCCGACGCTCGCCGGCAGGCACGTCGCCGTGCAGGGCCTCGGCAAGGTCGGTCGCCGGCTCGTCGAGCACCTCCTCGAGGACGGCGCCAAGGTGACGGCGGCGGACATCGACGAGGAGGCGGTCGCGCGCGTCGGCGAGCTGGACGGGGTCGACACCGTCGCGGCCGACGACATCATCGACGTCGACGCCGACGTGCTCTCCCCCAACGCGCTCGGCGCGGTCCTCACCGAGGACACCATCCCCCGGCTCCAGGTCGCCGCGGTGTGCGGAGGCGCGAACAACCAGCTCGGCACGGTCGAGGACGCGGCACGGCTCCAGGAGCGCGGGATCCTGTACGCCCCCGACTACGTCGTGAACGCCGGCGGGCTCATCAACGTCTCGGACGAGCTGCACCCCGACGGCTACGACCCCCTCCGTTGCCAGCACAAGGCCCAGCGCATCGGGTCGACGCTGCTCGAGATCTTCGCCGAGGCGGACGAGCAGGGCGTGACCACCGAGATCGCCGCCGAGCGCGTCGCCGAGAAGCGCATGGCGAGCGTCGGCCGCCTCCGCGGCTTCTGGCTCCCCTGACCCGGTCGGAGTTTGCATCGAGTTGTTTCGGCTGAGCCGCAACGAGTCGATGCAAACTCCGGGTCAGGTGAGGTCGACGCCAGCGCCGGCGACGACCTCGCCCATGACCCAGGCGTCGACGCCGCGCTCGCCGAGGTGGGCGACCGCGGTGTCGGCGGCGTCGCCGGCGACGATCGCGACCATGCCCACGCCCTGGTTGAACGTGCGCCACATCTCGTCCTCGGCCACCGGACCGGACCGCTGGAGGAAGCCGAACACCGCGGGGCGCTCCCAACTCGTGGTGTCGACGCGTGCGCCGAGCCCGTCCGGGAGGACGCGCGGGAGGTTGCCCGGGAGGCCGCCGCCCGTGACGTGGCAGAACGCGTGGACGTCCACGGCCTCGATGAGGGAGAGGCAGTCCCTGGCGTAGATGCGCGTGGGCTCGAGGAGGACCTCACCGAGGGGGCGCCCGAGACCGTGGTCGTCGTCGAGGTCGAGGCCGCCGATGACGACCCGCACGAGCGAGTAGCCGTTCGCGTGGATGCCGCTCGAGGCCATGCCGACGAGCACGTCGCCCTCGCGGACGCGCGCCGGACCGAGGATGGCGTCCTTCTCCACGGCGCCGACGCCGAAGCCGGCGAGGTCGAACTCGTCGGCGTCGAGGAGGCCCGGGTGCTCCGCGGTCTCGCCACCCACCAGCGCACAGCCGGCGATCCGGCAGCCCTCCGCGATGCCACGGACGAGGTCGGCCACGCGCCCCGGCTCGAGGTCGCCGACCGAGACGTAGTCGTTGAAGAACAGCGGTTCGGCCCCGGTGACGACGAGGTCGTCGACCACCATCGCCACGAGATCGATCCCGACGGTGTCGAGGATCCCCAGCCGGCGCGCGAGATCCACCTTCGTGCCGACGCCGTCCGTCCCGCTCACCAGCACGGGTCGCTTCCACTTCGCGAGGTCGAGCTCGAACAGGCCGCCGAACCCGCCGATGCCGCCGAGCACCTCGGGCCGGTGGGTGGACTTCACGACCTCGCCGATGAGCTCCACCGAGCGGTCCGCGGCGTCGAGGTCCACGCCGGCGTCGGCGTAGGAGATCGGCTCGTCCGTCACGGGTGCGGCCCTCCGGGCGGGTGCGGTCGGGGCGGCATCCTCGCACGGCCCCCCGCGCGGGCGCACGTCGGGCGGGTCTAGGCGCCGCCGGCGACCCGGGTCGCCTCGAGTGCGCGGGCCTCGAGGGCGGGGAGCTCGTCGGCGGCGGCGACCGCGTCAGCGAGCCCGTCCGCGGTCGCGGCGGCGAGCGCGGACCAGGCGTCGGCCGCGAGGCGCCACGCGCCGGCGGCGGCGAGGAGGGACTCGTCGCCGGTCCGTTCGCCGGCCTCGCGCAACCCGTCCGCCTGGAGCCGCCGGAACATCCCGGTCCCCGTGCCGGCCTTCTCGATGAACACCCGGAGCGCCCGCAGCCCGGCGCGCTGCTCCTCCTCCGACAGGACGTCGTCCCACGCGGCGAGATCGTCGACGAAGGTCCGGACCCCCGTGGTCCCGGTCGCCTCCGTCAGCACACCGGCGAGGGTCCCGTCCGGGAAGAGGCCCGTGCCCGACTCGAGGTGCGTGACGGCGTCGGCGCAGGCGGCCCGGGCGACCTCGCGGAGGTGGGGGAGCTCGTCGGGGAAGCGCATGGGGTAGGTCGCGTAGCGCGGGGGATCGGGGAAGCCGTCGGTGGAGCGCGCCCGGTCGAGGACGTCCAGCGGGACCTCCTGCAGCTCCGCGCGGTCGTTGTCGAGGAGGTAGGCGACGCCGGCGTCGTCGTCGTAGCCCGTGACGAGGAGGCTGTGCCGGGTGTTGGAGAGCGTCACCCGCAGGTAGGGGAGCGCCAGGATGTCGGCGTTGATCATCACGGGTCGGCCGGCGTCGAGCTCGTCGGCGACGAGGCGCCAGCCCTCCTCCGCGTCGTCGCTGCGCCGGACCTCGACGTCGATGCCCAGCCGACGGCACGCGGCCAGCTCCAGGTCGCCGGTCCTGCCCACGAGGTAGATGGGCGGGGTGTCGCGCTCGAGGCGGAGGTACTGGAAGGCGAGGCCGCCGGAGAGGGCGAAGACGAGCGCCTCCGACGGCGGCCCGTCGCCGTAGCCGAGCCCGCTCCAGGCGAGGAGGTCGCGGAGGGAGCCGGAGCCGCAGTGGCCGGCGATCATGTGTGGGACGTCGACGAGGACCCGGGTCACTGCCCGGCCTCGGGCGTCCGTCCACGCTCGACGGTGACGTTGAAGACCGGGGTCCCGAGCGTCTGCATCAGGGTGAGCCAGAGGGGGAGGTACATCTCCATCCCGCGCGCGCCCGCGATGCCCCCGAGATCGATGAGCTGGACGTCCCGCCAGCCCAGCTCGCCGAGGAGGTCGCGGACGACCGCCTTCGCCGTGGGATCGGCGCCGGCGAGGAACAGGACGTGGTCACCGGGGACCGACCCCGGGTCGACCATCACGGACGCCGTCACGGTGTTGAGGGACTTCACGACGCGGAGCTCCGGGAAGGCGCGCTGGATGACCTCGCCGAGGGAGTCGTCGTTCGACACCGTCAGCCGCAGCTCGCCGGAGGGGAAGTCCAGCGGGTTGGAGACGTCCAGGAGGACCTTGCCCTCACGGTCGGCGCGCGCGCTCGCCCCGATGGCGTCGACGGATCCGGCGCCGGCGGTGGCGTTCACGAGCAGCTCGCCGTGCGCGACCGCCTCGGCGAAGGTGATCTTGTCCTCGCCCGCGGTCCGCGATCCCAGCACGACGTCGTGGCCGGCGCCGCCGAGGGCGTCCCCGAGCGTGCGGGCCACGGTCCCCGTCCCGAGGATCCCGATCCGCATCTCCACCTCCGGCGCCGCTCCGACGCCAGCGTCGCACAGACGGCGAGCAGGAGGGGCGTCGCGGAACGTTCCGGGACCCTCACTCCTCCACGGGGCGACCCTCGCGGGCGTCGGCGACCCGCGTCGCCTCCGCGGCGGACGGTGTCACGGAGGAGCTTGCCGTGCCCTCGAAGTCGAACTTGAACTGGGCGTGGTCCTCGTGCTCGCCGGGGACGGGGATGGGGTACTGCCCGTCCATGCACGCGCGGCAGAGTCGGTCCTTCGGCGTCGGCGTGGCGGAGATGAGCCCGTCGAGCGAGATGTAGTGCAGCGAGTCGGCCTCGATGAAGGCACGGATCTCCTCGACCGACATGTCCGCGCCGACGAGCTGGGCCCGCGTCGCCATGTCGATGCCGTAGTAGCAGGGGTGCGCGATCGGCGGCGACGTGATCCGCATGTGGACCTCGGCCGCACCGGCCGCCCGCAGCATCGCGATCAGCTGGCGCGAGGTGTTGCCGCGCACGATGGAGTCGTCGACCACGACGAGGCGCTGCCCGTCGATGATCTCGCGGACCGGCGACAGCTTGAGCCGGATACCGAGCTGCCGCAGCGTCTGGGTGGGCTGGATGAACGTCCGCCCGACGTACCGGTTCTTCACGAGCGCGTCGGCGTAGGGGATGCCGGACTCGACGGCGTACCCGCCGGCCGCCGCGTGTCCGGAGTCCGGGACGGGGACGACGACGTCGGCCTCGACGGGGGCCTCGCGCGCGAGGACCCGCCCCATCTCGCGGCGGGCGGCGTAGACGCTGCGGCCGTCCTGGACGTGGTCGGGGCGCGCGAGGTAGACCCACTCGAAGAGGCAGTAGTGCGGTTCGGCTGCGGCGAAGCGGCGGGACTCGATGCCGTGCTGGTCGATCGCGACGATCTCGCCGGGCTCGACGTCGCGGACGTAGACGGCGCCGACGATGTCGAGGCCGGCGGTCTCCGATGCCACCACCCAGCCGCCCCGTGGGAGACGCCCGATGACGAGTGGCCGCACGCCGTCGCGGTCACGGAAGGCGTAGAGCCGCTCCTCGTCCATGCACACGACCGAGAACGCGCCGGTGAGCTCGGGAGCGATGCCCGCGATGGCGTCCATCACGGACGGCTCGGCGTCCCGGGCCAGCAGCCGGCACATCACCTCGGAGTCGTTGGTCGCCGGGACGTCGAGCTTGCGCGCGAGCTCGAGCGTGTTGACGAGGTTGCCGTTGTGGCCGAGCGCCACGCCGTTGCCCTCGGGGGTCTCGGCGTACTGCGGCTGCGCGTTCGCCCACGAGCTCGAGCCGGTCGTCGAGTACCGGCAGTGCCCGATCGCGAGGTGGCCCGTCATCGCGGCCAGGCCGGAGTCCCGGAACACCTGGTTCACGAGCCCCATGTCCTTGTGCACGACGATGCGCTGGCCGTCGGAGACCGCGATGCCGGCGGACTCCTGCCCGCGGTGCTGCAGGGCGTAGAGGCCGTAGTACGTCAGCGTCGAGACGTCCTCGCCGGGCGCGTAGATCCCGAAGACCCCGCACTCCTCGCGTGGGCCCTCCCCGAGCGAGGCGAGGTCCACGTCCTCGGGGACGAGCGGGAGGAGACGGCGCTGGGCCACGCGGGACTCCCGGAACGGAGGACGGGAGGGCGAGTGTACGACGGTCAGCTCGCCTCGCGCTGGGCCCGGACGCGGCGTTCGCGGCGCTCGAGGTAGAGACGGGCGAGCCGACGTGCGCGCGCGGCGCGGTCGGGGTCACCGGTCTCGTCGAGGGGCTGGCGGCTGGCGATCAGCAGCTCGGTGGTGGTGAGCTCGTCCGGATCGCGCTCGTTGAGCAGCGTCGAAGACGATCTCACGGATGTCCTGCGCTCGGACGGGGTCGGGGGGGTGGTCACGGGGTGTCCTCTGGAGGGGGCGGAGGGGAGGGCACCGGCTCCCGTGCGGGACGATCGTCGGGCATGCCGGCGGGACGACCGACCCGCGGCACCGGCCGGGCGGACGGGGAAGGTGGGGAACGCGGGTGCGAGCGCCTCAGATGGCGGGACCGTCGTCCTCGCCGAGCGCGCGCGGCAGGCCGGAGGTGTACGCCTCGCGCACGTCCTCGAGGTCCAGGTCGAGGAGGTCGCCGATCACCAGCCGGTCGCCGCCGACCGTGCCGGCGTCGCGCATGAGCAGGCCGGCATCGGCGCACAGGCGGGCGAAGGTGGGCACGCTCGTGGACGGGACCGTCACCACGACGCGGCCGGGGGACTCGCTGAAGAGCGCCTGCGCGGGTGGGATGCCGTCCCCCTCGTGGAAGGTGACGCCGATGTCGCCGGCGAGGCAGGACTCGACGAGGTTCGCGAGCATCCCGCCCGACGAGACGTCGTGCGCGGAGTGGAGGAGCCCCTGCCGGGCGGCCTCGATCAGCACCACGGCGAGCGCCGCCTCGACGTCGAGGTCGACCGGGGCGAGCCGACCACCGAGGGGGCCACCGAGGTGACGCTGGAGCTCGGAGCCGGCGAGGCCGGGCCCCGTGGGGGCGCCGAGGAGGAAGATGACGTCGCCCTCGTCCTCGAAGCCGATGTCGACGGCGTGCTCGGCGTCCTCGAGCACGCCGAGGATGCCCACGACCGGGGTCGGGAAGATGGCCTGCGGGTCGGCATCCGGCGCGGGGCGGGTCTCGTTGTAGAGCGACACGTTGCCGCCGGTCACGGGCACGCCGAGGGCGTCGCAGGCCTCGCCGAGCCCGGCCACGGACTCGGCGAACTGCCACATGATCTCGGGCCGCTCGGGGTTGCCGAAGTTCAGGCAGTTCGTCGTCGCCAGCGGACGGGCGCCGACGCACGCGACGTTGCGGAACGCCTCGGCAACGACGCGCTTCGTGCCCTCGCGGGGGTCGAGCTCGCACCAGCGCCCGTTGCCGTCGGTGGCGACGGCGACCGCCTTGCGTGAGCCCGGGAGCCGGACGACGCCGGCGTCGGCCATCCCCGGGCCGAGCACGGTCCCGGACAGCACCAGCGAGTCGTACTGCTCGTGGACCCACGCCTTGGAGGCGACGTTCGGCGACGCCAGGAAGCCCAGCGCGAAGCTCTCGAGGTCGTCGCCGGGGATCGTCAGGGACTCGGCGTCGGCCGCCACGTAGTCGGCGAGCCAGGCCGGCCGGGCCATCGGACGCTCGTAGGTGGGCCCCTCGTCGGCGAGCGAGCGGGCCGGGATCTGGGCGACGGTCTCGCCGTTGCGCGACAGCAGGAGCGCGGACCCCTCGACGACCTCGCCGATGACCGAGGCGGGGACACCCCACTTCTCGGCGATGGCCAGCACGTCGTCGAGGTTGTCCGGCGACACGAGCGCCAGCATCCGCTCCTGGGACTCCGAGCAGAGGATCTCCCACGACTCCATCGACGGCTCGCGCAGGTGGACCTTGGAGAGGTCGACCTGCATGCCCATCGACGCCTTCGACGCCATCTCGGCGGTCGAGCACGCGATGCCGGCGGCGCCCATGTCCTGGATGCCCGACAGCAGGTCGCGGTCGTAGAGCTCGAGGCAGCACTCGATCAGGAGCTTCTCGGCGAACGGGTCACCGACCTGCACGTTGGGGCGCTTGTCCTCGAGGCCCTCGTCGAACTCCTGGCTCGCGAGGACCGACGCGCCACCGATGCCGTCGCGCCCCGTCCCCGACCCGAGGAGGACCGCGACGTCGCCCGGTGCCTCGGCGACGGCGAGCTGGAGGCGGTCCTTCGGCATCACGCCGACCGCCAGGACGTTGACGAGCGGGTTGCCGGCGTAGCAGTCGTCGAAGACGGTCTCGCCGCCGATGTTGGGCACGCCGACGCAGTTGCCGTAGCCGCCGACGCCGCGCACGACCCCGTCGATGATGTGGCGCTGGTGCGCGTCGGGGCGACCGTCCTTCGTGACCGGGTTGCCGAAGCGGAGCGGGTCCATGATGGCGATCGGTCGTGCGCCCATCGTGAAGATGTCGCGCAGGATGCCGCCGACCCCGGTGGCCGCACCCTGGTAGGGCTCGACGTAGCTCGGGTGGTTGTGCGACTCGATCTTGAACGTCACGGCGAGGCCGTCGCCGACGTCGACCACGCCGGCGTTCTCGCCGGGACCGACCAGCACCTGCGGGCCGTCGGTCGGGAGGGTGCGGAGGTGCACCTTCGAGCTCTTGTACGAGCAGTGCTCGGACCACATGACCGAGTACATCCCGAGCTCGGACTTGGTCGGGACGCGACCGAGGGTGTCGACGATGCGGTCGTACTCGTCGCCCCGCAGCCCGAGCTCGTGCCCGAGCTCGCGGGCCTGCTCGGCCGACAGCGTCTCGTCGGCCGGGAAGCTCGTCGTCGCGTCGCTCAACGGGGTCCTCCGGGTGGGTCGCCGGAGACTACCGAGACGGCCGTAGCCTTCCGTCCCCGTCGCCGGAGGAGTCCCCGTGGAGCTGTCCGAGGTCGTCGCCCGCCGGCGCATGGTCCGCAACACCACGGACGAGCCGGTCGATCCCGCAGCGGTGCGGCGCATCCTCGACCTCGCCCGACGGGCGCCCTCGGCCGGGTTCAGCCAGGGCCAGCGCTTCGTCGTCGTGACCGAGGAGGCGACCCGCCGCCGCATCGCCGCACTCGCGGACGAGCCGGCGTACGTCGCGAAGGGGTTCGACCCCTGGCTGTCCACCGCGCCGGTCCACGTCGTGCCGTGCGCGGACGAGCGCGCGTACCGGTCCCGCTACGCCGAGGACGACAAGCTCGGCGCGGACGCGGAGCTCTCCTGGCCGGTCCCCTACTGGCACGTCGACGCCGGCGCGTCGCTGATGCTGCTGCTGCTCGCCGTCGTCGAGGAGGGGCTGGCGGCCGGGTTCGCCGGCGTCCATCGCCTCGACGGGCTCGCGGAGCTCCTCGGCATCCCGGCGGGGGTCCACCCGCTGGGCGTGGTGACCATCGGCCACCCCGCCCCGGACCGCCGCAGCGGTTCCCTCGCCCGTGGCTGGCGCGACCTCGACGAGGTCGTCAGCTGGGGACGCTGGTCGGGGCCGTGAGGGATGTGAAGATCGCGCGGCCGTCACGGCCGCCCCAGAGGAGGTCGTCGACGGCGTGCTCGGGGTGCGGCATGAGCCCGACGACGTTGCCCGCCTCGTTGCGGACGCCGGCGATGTCGCGCTCGGAGCCGTTGACGTTGGACCCCGGCGCGTAGCGGAACACGACCTGCCCCTCGGCCTCGAGCCGATCGAGGGTCGCGGCGTCGGCGTAGTAGCGGCCTTCGCCGTTCTTCAACGGGACCGTGAGACGCGTACCCGGCCGGATCCCGCGCGTCCAGGCGGACTCCTGTTCGACGACGATCTCCGCCGGCCGGCACACGAAGCGGAGCCCGGCGTTCCGCAGCAGCGCACCGGGCAGGAGCCCGGCCTCGCACAGGATCTGGAAGCCGTTGCAGATGCCGAGCACCGGCCCGCCGTCGACGGCGAAGTCGCGCACCGCGTCCATGATCGGCGCGTGCTGGGAGACGGCGCCGCAGCGGAGGTAGTCGCCCCAGCTGAACCCGCCAGGGAGGATCACCCCGTCGACGCCCTTGAGGTCCCGGTCCGCGTGCCACAGGGCGACGCCGTCACCGCCGCACAGCTCGACCGCGCGACGCGCGTCCGCGTCGTCGAGCGAGCCCGGGAACGTGATGACGCCGATGCGCATGGCGATCCTCTCTCGTCCCGGGCTCAGCGGCCGGGACGGTAGCCGGCGTCCCCGAGCTGGGACAACGGGTCGTCGTCCGCGAGCACCTCGGCCGCGTCGGCGCAGCCGCGCGGCGGGTCGTCGCGGATGACCAGCTGCTCACACGCCCGGGCCTGCACCTCGAGCGCCCGCAGCTCGCCGGCGTCCGGAACCGGCGCGCCGGGCCAGTCGCCGGCGAGGTGGGTCAGCTCGTGGATGATGAACGGGGCCGCGAGCGTGGCGTCGTCGAACTGGAACTTGGCGTTGAGCTCGATCACGACCCGGCCGTCCTCGGCCCGGGCGGAGGAGTCGAGCCCGGTGACCTCGAACACCGCGAAGCGGAGCCGACCGTCCTGCTCCGCCCATCGGGCGAGCCCCTCCTCGGCCTCCGGGAAGCCCCCGCGCCCCAGGAGGGTGCACACCGCCCCGAGCGCCCGGACGCCCGCCGCCCGCGCCCCGTCGTCGCCGAAGATCTCGATGCCCTGGGCGCAGGCGGGGCCGGGCTCGGTGTCCGTGATCTCGTTGAGCACCGCGGTCCCGCGCTCGTGGGTGACCTCCGCCGTGCCGGGGGGCCGGCGCTCGGCCGCGGGCAGCTCCTCGCGGTCGAAGGACAGGAAGGCCCACGCGCTGACCGCCAGCCCGATGGGGACGAGGATGACCATGACGATCGCGAACCAGCGCGCCAGGAGCGGCTCCCCGTCCGGCATCGCCGGCAGGCCGTCGCCGACCCCGCCGACGCCCCGCGCGTTCGCGTCCGGCGCTGCTCGACGTCCCAGGCGGTCGTCCCCGCCGCGGTCGCTCACGCGTCGGCGCGCTCGTCGGCGGTGATCACGCGCCAGCGGTAGGCCTCGATGACGGGGTTCGTGAGGAAGTCCGCGCACATCTTCTCGACCCGCGCCGAGAGCTCCTCCCCTTCCGCATCGATGTCCAGCTCGAGGTGCTTGCCGACGCGCACGTCGGTCACGTCGGCGTAGCCGAGCCCGGGGAGCGCCCGCTCGACCGCTCGACCCTGGGGGTCGAGGATCTCGTGCTTCAACAGGACGTCGATGGCGACGCGCGGCATCCAGGGCTCCTGGGGCGGCGGACCGGAGGGGCGAGTCTAACCACCGGCCCTCCCACCCCCGGCCGTCGCCCGGCCGGCCCTCCCCCCGGGGCCGCCCGCGCCGCCCGCGGCGGTCCTCCACAGCTCCCGTGCGGTCCCGGTGGACGCCCGTCGCCGCGTCCGTAGCGTCCTCAACATGACGACGCTCCGGCTCCCGCCCCGCTCCCCCGCCGACCTCGACATGTGGTTCGCGACGAGCCCGCCGATCGACGTCGCCATCGGGCTCGTCCTCGCCGTGGCGGCCGCGCTCCTCGCGTACGTGTCGGCGGTGGGCGTCCTCTACGGCCTCGCGCTGCTCCTCCGGGCGCCCCGGGCCGTGCGTGCGCTCGCCTCCGTGACGCCGGCGGGGGTCCGGGCCGTGGCGGAGCGGGCGGTCGCGGTCAGCCTGCTCACCGCGACCTGGGCCGCCCCGACCGCCGCCACCGCCGCCAGCGGGGGTGCCGACGTGCTGCCGCCCGGCCTCCGGGTGCCCGCGACCGAGGGAGTGGGTGCGGAACGCGCCCCGGCCCTCGAGCTCCCGACCGGACCGCGACCGGGACCCGCCCCTCCGGCCGAGCCCGTCCCGCAGGTGGCGCCCCCACGACGGGAGGTGCAGGCCGGACCGGCGCGGCCGTCCGTGACGGTCGCGCCCGGGGACCACCTCTGGGGCATCACGGCGCGTGCGGTGGCGGCCGCACGGGGCGTCGACGTCCGCGACGTGCCGGTCGGCGACGTCGCCGCGCACTGGGTCGACGTGGTCCGCGTCAACCGGCCCCACCTGCGCTCCGGCGACCCCGACGTGATCCACCCGGGCGAGACGGTCCGTCTGCCACCGACGGCGCGGACCGACCGCTAGGTCGGCTCAGTTCCGTCCGGCGCCCTCGGGCGCCGCTGCGGTCCCCACCAGCACGGCCTCCAGGTCGGCGAGGCGGAACGGCTTGGTCAGGTACGGGAGGTCGTGCCGTGCGGCGATCGCCGCGACCGTGCGTGGCGGCAGGGCGCTCACGAGCACGACGTGCCGTGGTCGACCGAGGCCACGGTCGAGGAGGTTGAGGAGCCCGATGCCGTCCCGCCGCGGAAGGGACAGGTCGAGGAGCAGCAGGTCCGGACGCTTCGTGGCGAGCTCGAGGAGCGCCTCCTCGGCACTGGTCGCGACGCGGACCCCCCAGCCCTGCATCTCCATCACGAAGCGCAGGAACCGCTGCATCTCGGTGTCGTCGTCGACGACCAGCACGTCCACGGGATGGTCTCCTCTGGTCCACGTCCGGGCCACTCGACGGGGAGAACGACCCACGGGCGCCGGGGTGACGTCGGCGGTCACACCATCGCGGCCGAGGACATCCCGAGGTGGTCGCGCGTGAACGAGGCCAACTGCCGGAACCACTCGCGCTTGTCCGGCAGGCCGATCCCCGTGCCCGCGAGGGCCGCCTGGGCGTTGTCGGTGAGGTAGTGGGTCGGGTGCGTGAAGTAGTCGACCGCGTCGGCCGGGATCTCGAGGAGCGGGAAGACCCCCGGGATGCGCTCGATGGCGAACTTCGCGAGCCCGAGGGGGAGCGGCACCTGCACGAGCCGCTTCCCGGACACCTCGGCCGACAGCTCGACGAGCTGTCCCACCGTCAACGGCTCCGGGTCCGCCAGCGCGTAGACCTCCCCGACCGTGTCGTCCCGGGCCGAGAGCTCGGTGATGGCATCGACGATGAAGTCGCGCGGCACGGTGTTGAAGCGGTAGCCGTCGGGGTCGCCCACCATCGGCATCACGGCGACGCGCGGCTGCTTCAGGAGCCAGCGGAGCAGGAAGTACGGCCCGTCGAGCTTCTGCGTCGCGCCGGTGCCGGAGTCCCCGGAGACGACCGACGGGCGGTAGATCGTCGCAGGGAGGCCGGCGGCCATCCGCGCCTGGACCTCGACCTCCGCGAGGTACTTCGTCTCCTCGTAGAAGTTGTTGAACCGCTGCCCCTTCACGAGGTCGGTCTCGCGGAACACGCCCGTGTAGCGGCCGCTCACGTAGCACGTGGAGACGTACTGGAGCCGCGCCAGCCGGTCGCACGCGCCGGCGAGATCGAGCACGTGGATGGTGCCGTGGACGTTGACGGACTCCGCCAGCGCCCGCGGCACCGAGAGGTCGTAGACGGCGGCCAGGTGGAAGATCTCCGTCGTCGTGCGGGCGACCCCGTCGTACGCGTCGCCCAGCCCCAGGTCCGGCTGGACGATGTCACCCTCGACGATGTCGATGCGTCCGGCGAGCGTCGGGTCGCGGGCCACGAGCTCGTCGGCCCGCTCCCGGGCGAGACCAGCGAACTTCGCCTGGACGAGGCAGATGGCGGTCGCGTCCGTCGATCGGGCCAGCACCCGCGGCAGCAGCTCCGAGCCGAGGAAGCCCGGGAAGCCGGTGAAGAGGATCGTGTCGGCCATCAGGCGCGCCGGAGACCGGGGATGGCGTGCATCAGCTTCAACGCCGCGGTCAACGTCCTCGCGTTGCGGTCCTGCGACAACCCGGGGATGCGCGAGACCGGCACGAACCGCTGCACGGCCACCGTCTGGACCTCGGTGTACTTGGTGATGCCCTCACGACCGTGTCGACGTCCGAGCCCGGAGTCCTTGAAGCCGCCCATCGGTGCGTCGACGGACGCCCACGCGGCCGCGTAGGCCTCGTTGACGTTGACGGTGCCGACCTCGAGACGTGCCGCCACCTCGCGGCCCCGTCGGGTGTCGCCGGTCCACACGCTCGCGTTCAGCCCGTAGGGGCTGTCGTTGGCGCGCTCGACCGCGTCGTCGACGTCGGTGAACCGGGAGATGGTGACGACGGGCCCGAACGTCTCGTCGGCGAAGAGCCTCATGTCCTCGGTCACGTCGGCCAGGACGGTCGGGGCGTAGAAGAGCGGTCCGACGTCGAGGCGCCGTCGCCCACCCGTGAGGATGGTGGCGCCCTTGGCCCGGGCGTCGTCGACGTGCTGCTCGACGGTCTCGAGCTGGGACCGGGACGCCAGCGACCCGAGCTCGCCGCCGTAGGCGAGCGACGCCGACAGGACGAGATCCTCGACGGCGGCGACGAAGCGTGCGGTGAACTCGTCCGCGATCGCCTCCGCGACGAAGAGCCGCTCGATCGAGATGCACAGCTGTCCGGCACTCGCGAAGCAGCCCGCGACCGCGCCCTGGACCGCGTCATCGACGTCGGCGTCGTCCAGCACCAGCATCGCGTTCTTGCCACCGAGCTCCAGCGAGCAGCCGATCAGGCGCCGGCCCGCCTGCTCGCCGACGCTCCGGCCGACCTCGGTCGACCCGGTGAAGGTGATGAAGTCGACCGCGTCGATCATCGGGGTCCCGAGGACCGATCCCCGTCCCGTGACGACCTGCAGCAGCCCCTCGGGGAGCCCGGCCTCGTAGGCCATGTCGACCGCCCACAGCGCGGTGAACGGCGTGGTCTGGGCCGGCTTCAGCACCGCGCCGTTGCCGGCGAGGAGGGCGGGCAGGACGTCGGTGATGGCCATCGACAGCGGGTAGTTCCACGGCGCGATGAACCCGACGACGCCCTTGGGGTGGCGCAGCTCGCGGGTGCGGGTCAGGCCGGGGAGGGCGCCCTCACGACGCCTCGGAGCGAGGTGGCCCGGCCCGGTGCGGGCGTAGTACGCGGCGACGATGGCCGCGTCGGCGACCTCCTCGAAGGCGTGCGCCCGGACCTTCCCCGCCTCGAGCTGGATGAGGTCGAGCGCCTCCTCCTGCCGCTCGAGCACGAGGTCGTGGTAGCGCCGGAGGACCTCGGCCCGGGTGCGGACCGGTGTCCGTGCCCAGGCGCGCTGGGCGCTGCGGGCGCGACGGACCGCCTCGGCGACGTCCTCGGCGGTGCAGGAGGGGACCGACCCGAGGACCTCCTCGGTGAAGGGCGCCGTCACCTCGATCGGATCCCGGTCGCCGACGGTCGTGACCCGGGCGAGCAGCCGGTCGAGCACCTGCGGCGGGAGCGGCGGGACGCTGGGCGAGGACGTCACGGGACGGTCGGACGCGAGCTGGGCGCTGGACGTGGCCACGGGAACCTCCGTCGTCGACGCGGTCCGGGACGCTCGCCGGGGCCGCTTGTTGACCATCGATCAACAACAACCTACCCATCGCGTGCGCGACGGCGCGGCCCCGTCCGGACGGGTGGTCCGCTGCCGCGGACTAGGCCGAGCGTCCGCGGTCGACCCGCCCGGCCGCTGGTGTGACCCGCGATGGTGCGGACGACGAGCCACCCGACCTGCCCGGATGACGCCTTGCGCACGCCCACCGCGCCACCCGTGGCCCCCGAGGACCGACCGGACGGGACCCCGCGGCCGTCCCGCGACCGTCCCTGGTACGGCCACCCCCTGCTGCTCGCCCTCGCCGGCGCGTTCGTGCTCGTCGTCGCCGTCGTCGGCGTCGCGTTCGGGAGCATCTACGCCGGTGCGGACATCCCCGCACCGCACGAGCTCGCGCTCCCGGAGCCGTCGGTGGTCTACGACGCGACCGGGCAGGAGGTCGCGACGCTCGACCCGGGAGCGATCGAGGCCAACGTGGCGCTCGAGGACCTGCCGCCGCACGTGCCGCAGGCGGTCCTCGCGGCCGAGGACCGCGACTTCCACGACCACGGCGGCTTCAGCACGACCGGCATCCTGCGCGCCGCGTGGGCGAACCTGACGTCGGGTGAGGTGGTGCAGGGCGCCTCGACGATCGACCAGCAGTACGTCTCGCTGGCCATCGCCGAGATCGACGACAGCTTCGTCGGCAAGTTCCGCGAGGTGGCCGTGGCGGCGAAGCTCGACGACGAGCTGTCCAAGGACCGCATCCTCGAGATGTACCTGAACGCCGTCCCGTACGGCCGCGGGGTCCGGGGCGTCGAGGCCGCCGCGCGGACGTACTTCGACAAGAGCGCCGTCGAGATCGACGTCAACGAGGCCGCGACGCTCGCCGGCATCATCGCCGCACCGTCCGCGTACGACCCCGAGCGCAACCCGGAGGACGCCAGGGCGCGGCGGGACTACGTCCTGCGCGGCATGGTGGAGACCGGCGCCCTGGAGGCCGCGGAGGCCGAGCAGCTGATCGCCTCCCCCCTGCCCGAGACGCGCGACGACCCGCTCGTGCAGCACGGTGACGACGCCTACTTCCTCGACGCCGTCCGTGACGCGGTCCCCGAGCTCCTCGAGGACCCGTCGGTCGACCCGTTCTCCGATCTCGCGATCCACACCACGCTCGACCGCCGCCTCCAGAAGGAGGCCGTCGACGCGCTCCGCGAGCAGCTCGCGGAGACCGAGCACAGCGGTGCGCTCGTGACCGTGTCCCCGGGGAACGGCGCCGTCCGCGCTGCGGTCGGCGGCCTCGACTTCGCCACACAGGAGTTCAACGTCGCGGTCGAGGGCAGCCGCCAGGCCGGCTCGTCGTTCAAGCCGTTCGCCCTCGCGGCCTTCGTGGAGGACGGCGGCTCGCCGCAGTCACCGGTCCACGCCCCGCGCGTGCTCGACGTCCCCGACGGCGCCGGGGGCGAGGCCGAGATCCACAACTACACCCAGCGCGGCTACGGGACGATCTCGCTCCACCAGGCGACGGTGCTGTCCGCCAACACGGCCTACGTCAACCTCGCGACCGAGCTGGGCTACGACCGCGTCGCCGGGATGGCGTACGACCTCGGGATCGAGAGCGAGCTGCCGGAGGTGCCCACGACGGTGCTGGGCACCGGCGGCGTCAACCCGATGGAGATGGCGTCGGCCTACGCGACGCTCGCCGCCAACGGCGTGCACCACGAGGCACACATCGTCACCCGGATCGAGACGCTCGACGGGGAGGTGCTCTACGAGCACGAGATCGCGGGCGAGACCGTCCTGCAGCAGAACACGGCTGCCGTGGTGACCGATGTCCTGGTCGACGTGGTCCGCTCCGGCACCGGGACCGCCGCGGCCATCGACCGGCCCGCGGCCGGCAAGACCGGCACCACCAACGACTACCGCGACGCCTGGTTCGTGGGCTACACGCCCGACCTCGCGACCGCCGTGTGGGTCGGGAACCTCGACAACTCCCCGATGGACCGCGTGACCGGCGGCAGCTACCCGGCGCTCGCGTGGTCGGCCTTCATGTCGGCGGCGCTCACGGACGTCGAGCCGTCCGAGTTCCCCGAGCCGGACCTGAGCGAGCTCGAGATCGAGACCATCGACGGGATCACGCAGGCCCGGGCCGAGGACGACGACGAGCCGACCACGGAGCCCGAACCCTCCCCGGCGCCCGAGCCGACGACGTCCGAGACGGGGACCACCGGCGCGTCGCCGACGCCGGAGCCGGAGGAGACGTCGACGGGTGGCACGACGCCGGAGGAGACGCCGTCCGAGACGTCGGGGCCGACCCAGGAGCCCACGCAGGAGCCGACGCAGGAGCCGTCCTCCGAGGAGGAGGGCCTCCTGGAGCCCGGCGGCGGCGACGGCTCGAGCGAGCCGTCCCCCAGCGAGGGCTCCACGAGCGACGGGTCGGCGAACGACACGCAGCAGACGTCGACCGACGACAGCTCTTCCAGCGACAGCTCGACGAGCGAGGCATCGCCGTCGCCGTCGCCGTCGCCGACCGGCTGAGGCGGGCGCACGGAGCGGACGTTCGGAACTCCCGTCCCGCCGGGCCGCGTTGGACCTCCGACCGCGGCACACTGCCGCCGCGTCCCGCTCCCTCCCGAGGTCCCCGTGCCCCTCCGCCCGCCGAGCCTCGCGCTCGGCCTCGTCGCCTGCGCGGCCGTCCTGGCCGCCGGCTGCGCGGACCGCTCCGTGGCACTTCCGGTCGCGAGCCCGTCGCCGGTCGCTGATGCCGTCGCGCCCTCACCCGCCCCCAGCCCGACGCCCGCCCCCCCGGCGCGGGTCGACGGGACGGTCCGCCTGACCGCCGTGCACCTCGAGGCGGCCGGCCAGCTCCTGCACCCCCGCGGGTCCGGGGCCGACCTGCCACCGCCCGTCGACGAGGTCGCGGTCCACGCCTTCGTCGGCGACGTCGACCGCTGGCTCGACGCGCGACTCACGGCCCTCCAGCAGGGTGGCGTCCCGGCCCTCCCCGGGCACCTCGATCCGGCCACGTCGCCCGAGGCGGTGGCCGCGGTCACGACCGACCTCACCAGCCCGGCCGCGCCGGTGTCGCTCGCCACCTACGACATCGAGGTCGCCGTCGACGGCGACCCGCGCTGGGGCCACGTCACGGTCACCGTCGGGCGGACCGACGGCACCACCGCCCGTGCGGACTTCGTGTTCGTGCCCGGGGCGGACGGGCCCGTGCTCATCGCCGCGGGGCCGACCGGGGAGGTGCAGCCGTGAGCCGCGCCACGCGCGTCCTCCTGGCGACGCTGCTCGTCGTCGGCTCGGTGGCCGGCAGCGCCGGCGCGGCGGGGCGTTGGCTCCTCACCCCCGTCGACGACGGGGTCATCACGCTCCTGCTGCTGGGTTCGGACGCGGGCCCTCCCCGGAGCGGCAGCCCCGCGAACGGACGCGCCGACGCGTTCCACCTCCTGTTCGTGTCCGAGGACCGGCAGCACGCGACCTTCGTGAACATCGCACGCGACGCCTACGTGCCCATCCCGGGGCGCGGCAACGGCAAGATCAACTCGTGCCTCACGGGCGGGCCGGAGCGCTGCGTCGCGACCGTCGAGCAGACCTTCGGCGTCGACGTCGACCACTACCTCCTCACGTCCATGCACGCGATGGCCGACGCGTTCGAGCAGTTCGGCGGGGTCGACGTCCACGTGGACCGACCGCTGACCATGGGTGGTCCCGACATCGCCGCGGGCGACCAGCACCTCAACGGCTTCCAGGCGCTGACGTACGCGCGCGACCGCAAGAACCGCCCCCGTGGGGACTTCGATCGCAGCACGGCCCAGGCGGAGCTCCTCGCGCTCGCCCACGCCGAGGCGGTCGCCGATGCCGACCTCGGCAGCATCGCGCGTTCGGTCGCGATCCTGTCCCGCCACGTGATCACCGACATCCCGGACGCGATGCTCCTGCGCTACGGGTACGCGGCGATGACGCTCCCGCCGCAGAACGTCGCGAACGTCACGCTGCCGGGGCGGATCGGCACGGCCGGCGCGGCCTCGGTCATCTGGCTCGGCGGTGAGGCCGCCGTGCTCGTCGCCGACGCCGCCGACGGACGGATGGCGGCGGCCGGCTGAGCGAGCCCGGTCGTCCGGCTGACCGGACGGGAAGGTCGGCGGCGTTCCGCGCGTTGTCCTGCACCCTTGGAGCACGTACAGCCCCCGACCGGAGGAGTGGCAACATGGCGACCGTCGAGCTGACCGAACAGAACTTCGAGTCCACGATCACCGACAACGACATCGTCCTGGTGGACTTCTGGGCGGAGTGGTGCGGGCCCTGCAAGTCCTTCGCGCCCACGTTCGAGAAGAGCTCCGAGCAGCACACCGACGTGGTCCACGCGAAGGTCGACACCGAGGACCAGCAGCGTCTCGCCGCGGAGTTCGGGATCCGCTCCATCCCCACGATCATGGCCTTCCGCGAGAACGTGCTGGTCTTCAGCCAGCCCGGCGCGCTCCCGGCCTCCTCGCTCGACGAGCTGATCACCCAGGTGAAGTCCCTCGACATGGACGAGGTCCGCGAGCAGATCGCCGCCCACGAGTCGGGCCAGCACACCGCCTGACGGCTCCCTCGTCTCGCCGGCGGGGGCCGTCTACGGTGTGCCCCGCCGGGAGCCAGGAGCGCGGGTGAGCGACGAGACCGACGAGCCGTCCGACGACCGGGCGGACGCGCCCGCTCCGACCGGTGACGAGGACGACGACGTCGCGGTGAGTGGGCTCGACGGGACCGACAGCGGGCCAGGCTACGAGGTCTTCGCGGCCGTCCGCCGCGTGCTGACCGGCGATCCGCAGCGGTCGCTGGCCGAGGTCGCCGAGGAGGCCGGCCTCCCCGCGCGCATCCTCGAGGAGGTGTTCGCGGCCATGGACTGGGCCGGGCGCGAGGCCTACGACGAGCGCGACGTCCGGTACGCCAAGGACATCGCCCGGATGCTCGACTTCTATCCGCTGGACATCGTCCTGCGGAGCCTCGGGACCCGCTACCGCGCCCTGTCGAGCGTCGTCGTCTCCGACCTCGGGACCGTCCGCGACGAGGTCGTCATGCCGGCGCTCGCGAGCGGCGGCTCCGCCGAGGACCTCGGCGAGGCCCTGGGCCGCGCCGCCGAGGACATCCTGCCGCTCGTGACCCGCAACCTGTCCGAGGACTACCGGCACATCCTGCTGGGGCTGCTCGACTCCGACGCGCTCGCCCGTGGCGTCGAGGGCGGACGCGAGATCGACCTCGCGGTCGGGTTCGTCGACGTCGCCGGCTACACCGCACTGTCCGGGAAGATCGACCCCTCGGGGCTCGACCACGTGCTGTCCGGGTTCGAGGACCTCGTGAACACGGCGGTGACGCGCCACGACGACATCCTCCTCGCCAAGTTCATCGGCGACGCGGCGATGCTCATCGCCTCGGACCCCATCGTGCTCACCGAGGTGCTCCTCGGGCTCGTGCACGACCAGACCCACATGGCCGAGGCGCCACGCAAGGCGGGCATCGCCCACGGGCCGGTGCTCGTGCGCCAGGGCGACTACTACGGCCCGACGGCCAACCTCGCCGCACGCCTGACCGACCATGCGCGGGCGTGGTCGCTCCTCGCCGCCGAGGACCTGCGCGAGCGCCTCGAGGCGCACTTCGACGTCGACTCGATCCCCGAGGCCAAGCTCCGGGGCGTCGGGGAGCACCGGCCCCTCCGGGTGCGCCCGCGCGAGGACGACTGACCGGGCCGGCGGGCGGGTTCGGCTCCCGGTGCCGGGACTACGTTCGGGCCTCCACCCGACCCCCCGGAGCCGCCCGCCATGAGCACGATCTTCACGAGCCCGTACGACGACGTCGACATCCCCGTGGTCCCGGTCCACGAGCACGTGCTCGCGCGGGCGCGCGAGCGCGGCGAGCGGCCCGCCATCATCGACGGGCCGACGGGGCGGACCATCACCTACGCCCAGCTCGCGGACCAGGTCGACCGCGTCGCCGGTGGGCTCGCGGCGCGCGGGTTCGGCAAGGGCGACGTCCTCGCGATCGTGGCGCCCAACATCCCCGAGTACGCCGTGGTGTTCCACGCCGTCTCCCGGGTCGGCGGGACGGTCACGACCGTCAACCCCACCTACGGCGCCGAGGAGATCGGCTACCAGTTCTCGGACGCCGAGGCGACGCTCGCCGTGACGATCGAGATGTTCCTCGACACCGTGCTGTCGGCGGCCGAGCAGAGCGGTGTGGAGGAGGTCTTCGTCCTCGGTGGGGGCGGCGAGAAGGGCCGACCGTTCACCGAGCTCGTGGGCGAGCCGTTCGACGGCGAGGTCGACATCGACCCGCGCGAGGACGTGGCGGTCCTCCCGTACTCGAGCGGCACGACGGGCATGCCGAAGGGCGTGATGCTCACCCACCACAACCTCGTGGCGAACCTGGAGCAGTGCGTCGCCGGTGTCGACGTCGGGACCGAGGGTGAGGAGACCGTCGTCGCGGTCCTGCCGTTCTTCCACATCTACGGCATGCAGGTGCTGATGAACTCCACGCTCGCGCTCGGCAACACGATCGTGACCATGCCGCGGTTCGACCTCGAGCAGTTCCTGTCGCTCGTGCAGGAGCACGAGGTCACGCGCGCCTTCGTGGTGCCGCCGATCGTGCTGGCCCTGGCGAAGCACCCACTCGTCGACCAGTACGACCTGAGCTCGCTCACGAACCTGACGTCCGGCGCGGCTCCGCTCGGAGCCGAGCTCGGCAAGGCCGCCGAGGCACGCGTGCCGACCGCGGAGGTCGTCCAGGGCTACGGGCTCACCGAGACCAGCCCGGTCACCAACCTGTCGCCCGCCGGCGCGGCGAAGCCCGGGACCGTCGGGGTGCTCGTCCCCAACATGGAGATGCGCATCGTCGACCCGGAGACGGGCGAGGACCTCGGCCCGAACGAGGACGGCGAGGTCTGGTTCCGCGGACCGAACGTGATGAAGGGCTACCTCGGCCGTGCCGAGGAGACCGGGCAGATGCTCGACGACGACGGGTGGCTCCACACCGGCGACATCGGCCAGGTCGATGAGGACGGCTACCTCACGATCACCGACCGCCTCAAGGAGCTCATCAAGTACAAGGGCTTCCAGGTGCCGCCCGCCGAGCTCGAGGCGCTCCTCATCACCCACCCGGACGTCGCCGACGTCGCGGTGATCGGCATCCCCGACGAGGAAGCCGGTGAGCTCCCCAAGGCCTTCGTGGTGAAGACCCCGGACAGCGACGTGTCCGAGCAGGACATCATCGCGTACTCGAAGGAGCACCTCGCGTCGTACAAGCAGGTGCGCGAGGTCGAGTTCATCGACGAGATCCCGAAGTCGGCCGCCGGCAAGATCCTCCGGCGCGAGCTGCGCTGACGCAGCTCCGTCCCGACCTGAACCGGACGTCCGGACCAGGTCGGGACACGAACGCTTCGTCCGCCTTCAGCCGAGGCTGCGGCGGAGGATCTTCCCCGTCGCGGTCTTGGGCAGCTCGTCGCGCACCTCGACCGTCCGCGGGACCTTGTAGGCGGCGAGCCGGTCGCGGCAGAGGGCGACGAGCTCGTCCTCGGTCGGCACGTCGACGCCGGCGCGGAGGCTCACGAAGGCCTTGACGGACTCGCCGCGGTAGTCGTCAGCGACGCCCACGACCGCCGCCTCCCGGACGGCCGGGTGCTCGTAGAGGACGTCCTCGACCTCGCGCGGCCACACCTTGTAGCCCGACGCGATGATCATGTCCTTCTTGCGGTCGACGAGGAAGAACCAGCCGTCCTCGTCCACGAACCCGACGTCGCCGGTGCGGATGCCGTCCGGGCCGATCGCCTTCGCCGTCTCCTCGGGCTTGTCCCAGTAGCCCGGGACGACCTGGGGACCCTGCGTGACCAGCTCGCCGATCTCGCGCGGCGGGACCTCGCGTCCGTCCTCCCCCACGATCCGACAGCGGGTCTCCGGGACCGGCACGCCGATCGACAGCGCGCCGGTCCCCGGGTCGACCGGAGCGCGCTCCCCGAACGGCACCGCGTGCGACGGCGAGGTCGTCTCGGTCATCCCGTAGATGGGGTGGATGTAGGCGCCGAACGCCGTCTCGAACGCCTCGACCGTCGACGGGGCGATGGGGGCGCCGCCGCTGTAGACCTTGGTGAGCGAGGAGAGGTCTGCGTCGGCCGCCCCGGGCGCGTTCATCAGCGCGATGAACGCGGTGATGGCGCCGACCGTGAACGTGCAGCGGTGCCGCTCGATCAGCGCGAGCGTCTCGTCCGCGTCGAACCGGTAGGCGAGGACGAGCGGCAGACCGGCGACCAGACAGACCGCGAGGTGCCCGACGGCTCCCGTGATGTGGAACAGCGGGGCGACGCCGAGGCAGACGTCGTCCGGGCCGAGGTCCATCCACGCCCGGTAGACCGCGGCGGCGAAGGCGACGTTGCCGTGGGTGTTGATCGCGCCCTTCGGCGGGCCGGTGGTGCCCGACGTGTACGACAGCAGCGCAGGGTCCTCCGGCGCGGGCGTGCGAGCTTCCGGCGTCTCGCCGTGGTGCGCCCCGATGAGGTCGAGCAGCCGGTCGACGCCCGCCGGCTCCGGTCCCGGCGGGAGCACGCGGAGCGCAACCGGGAGCTCGCCGCTCGCGAGGTCACGTGGGTCCGTCACGAGCACGTCGATCCCCCGGTCACCGACCGCCTCCGCGACCGTCGCGACGTACAGCTGCGGCTCGGTGACGAGCACGGTCGCACCGCTGTCGTCCAACAGGTACCGCAGCTCGCCGGCGCGGTACATCGGGTTGACGGGCACGACGACCGCCCCGAGTTTCCACGCCGCCAGCGTGGCGATGGGCGACGTCGGCACGTTCTGCAGCATGACCGCGACGCGGTCGCCCGCGGCGACGCCACGGGCGGCGAGCCCGACCGCGAGCGCATCCGACAGCTCCGCGAGATCACGGGCGCCGAGGACCGTGCCTCCGAAGACGATGGCGGGTCCGCGGTCCGCGTCCAGCCCCGCACGGAAGGCCGTCAGGACGTCCGGACGTTCGGGTGTCAGCTGTCCGGGTCGCCGTCCGTCGTCCATCGCGGCGACTGTAGGCGGCGTGCAGCGTCGAGGGACGGCGATCAGGCGAGGGGGACGGCGGACCCGCTGACGTCGACGCCGGCCCGGTCGTCGTGCACGGCCACCTCGAGGACGCTCGGGCGCCCCATGTCGACGCCCTGGATGATCGTCACGCGACCGGGGACCGCGATGCGCCCGAGGTCACGCAGGTAGCCACCGAACGCGGCCGCTGCGGCGCCCGTCGCCGGGTCCTCGACGACCCCACCGACGGGGAAGGGGTTGCGGGCGTGGTAGCGCGCGTCCGTCTCGGCCCACACCACGTCGACGGTGGTCCATCCCTGCTCGGTCATGAGCGCCTTGAGGTCGTCGAACCGATAGGTCATGCCGGCGAGGACGTCGCGCTCGGCGACGGGTAGGACGAGGTGGCTCGCGCCGGCGCTCGCGACCACCGGCGCCAGTGCCGGGTCGAGGACGTCGGGGGTCCACCCGAACGTGTCGAGGGCACGAGCGAGGATGTCGGAGCCGACGTGGCGGTGGGAGGCGGGAGGCGAGGTCAGGGTCGCGACGACCCGGGGACCGTCGCGGCGCACGGCGACCGGGACCGTGTCCGTGCGGGTGGCGAAGGTCACGTGGTCGAGCGCGGGATCGCGCTCGACCATCGCCACGGCGGCGGCGATGGTCGCGTGCCCGCAGAAGGTGACCTCGTGCTCGGGGCTGAAGTACCGGATGACGTGGACGTCCCGCTCGGCCGACGGCGCCACGAAGGCGCTCTCGGAGAACCCGAGCGCCGCGGCGACCCGCTGCATCTCGTCCTCGTCGGGCAGGACGTCCGCCAGGACCACCCCGGCGGGGTTCCCGCCACGGGGATCGTCGGTGAACGCGGCGTACCGCAGCGCGGTCAGGGACCCGGCCATGTCTCCTCCTCGGCGATCCGACACGCACGCCGGGACGACGGTACGGGGTCGGGCGGGTGGTCCCGCGCATGGACCCACCGGACCGGCGACCCGGAGGAGCGCCCGTGATGGCATGCTCGTGCGATCGGAGTCGGGTGGGTGCAGCAGTGCGGAGCGGGCTGCCGGTCGGGGTCGCGGCGTTCGTCGGCCGTGCGCAGGAACGCTCGGTGCTGGCTGATCTGGTCGCGGACGTCCGGGTGGTGACGCTCACCGGTCCGGGTGGCTGCGGCAAGACACGGCTGGCGGTGGAGGTCGCCGGCGACGTGTCCTCGCGGTTCTCGGACGGGGCCCGCTGGGTGGACCTGCAGGGCGTCACCGACCCCGGACTGGTCGCCCAGGCGGTCGGGGGAGCGGTGGGCGTCCACGAGCGGCCCGGAGAGCCGCTGACCGACACGCTCGCCGAGCAGCTCCGGACCCGTCATCTGCTGGTCGTGATCGACAACTGCGAGCACCTGGTGGATGCGTGCGCGGACCTGGTCGGCGCGTTGTCCTCGGCGTGTCCGCACCTGCACGTCCTGGCCACCAGCCGTGTCCCGCTCGCCGTCGCCGGGGAGGCGACGTTCGCGATCACCGGGCTGCCCGTGCCCGATCCCGCAGCCTCCTCCGCCAGCACCGTGGCGGCCGCGGAGGCGGCGCGGTTGTTCGAGGTACGGGCCCGGCAGGTAGCGGCGGACTTCCGGATCGGGAACGGCAACGCCGCGGCGGTGGCCCACATCTGCCGACGGCTGGACGGCATCCCGCTGGCGATCGAGCTGGCAGCGGCGCGGGTGCGGATGCTGGCCCCGGGGCAGATCGCCGCCGGCCTGTCGGACCGGTTCGGGTTGTTGACCGGCGGGGCGCGCGGCGCGCCGGCGCGCCAGCGGACGCTCGAGGCGTCACTGGACTGGAGCTACGAGCTGCTCGAGGCCATCGAGCGGATCGCACTGGCGAGGCTCTCGGTGTTCGCGGGGTCGTTCGAGCTCGATGCGGCCGAGGCGGTGGTGTCCGGGGAAGGCATCGAGGGCGACGACGTCCTCGACCTGGTCGCTGGGCTGGTCGAGCAGTCGTTGCTGCAGGTCACCCAGCATCCCGGCCACGTCCGCTACCGACTGCTGGAGACCATCCGCGTGTACGCGAGGCAGCGACTCTCCGAGCTGGACGAACCGGCCCGGGTGCGGGCCCGTCACCTCAGGTTCTACGTCGGTCTCGCGGCGCGCGCGCACGCGGGCCTCACCGGCGGGCGGCCCGAGACCTGGGTGGCGCGACTCGCGGCGAACCTGGACGATCTGCGCGCCGCGATGGACCACGCGGTCGAGCGGTGCGATCTGCCGGCGCTGGTGGACCTCACCGAGCCGATCGTCCGCTTCTGGTTCGACCGCGGCCTGTCCCGGGAGGTGCACCGGCGGCTGCACGAGGCGGGCCGGGCCCCGGACGCCCCCGCCGACCATCGTGTGCGGGGGTTGCTGGCCGCGGCGAGCCTGGCCCTCGCCAGCGGTGAGCCGGCGGGCGCCCATCGGTCGGCGGTCCAGGCGATCCGCGCCGCACGCACGGCGGAGGTCGCCGGTGCGCTCGCCGTCGCGTTGGGGCAGCGGGCCCTCACGGGGGCGCTGTCCGGGCTGTCGACCAGTCAGCAGGTCGATGCTGACGTCGAGCGGTCGCTCCGCGATGCGCAGCGGGGCGAGGACGCGTCGACCCACGCGTACGTCCTGGCGTTCGGCGGTGCGGCCCTGCTGCACAGCCGCTCGATCGACGCCGCGTACGGGCTGTTCGAGCGTGCCGTCGAGGTGTGTGAGTCCAACGATCTCACCTTCCAGCTGCCGGCCGCCCACGCCGGGCCCGTGGTGTGGTCGGTGTGGTCCGGGCGGCTCGACCGCTCACGACGACACGCTCGACGGGCCATCGAGCTCAGCCGACAGGTCGGGCGTCCTGTGTGGGAGTCCGCCGGGCTCACCGGTCTCGGAGCGGCTGCCGTCCTGGAAGGCGACCACGACGGGGCGCGGGCGTGGCTGTCCCAGGCGCAGGCGGTCCTGGGGTCACAGGGCCTGGAGGGGTCCCTCTACGCCACGTGGGTGCGTCACTGGCTGGCACTGTTGGCCTACGTGTCCGGCGATCCGGAGACCGCTCGGGTCACCGCCTCCGAGATCGTGCGGGTCGGCCGTGGTGGGGGCAGCCGGTGGGACGAGGCGATCGGCGAGTGGCTGTTGGGTGAGCTCGCACACGGCGACGGCCGCCGCGACGACGCGCGAACGCACCTGGAGACCAGTCGAGCACTGTCGACCGACCCGCGGCTCGCGTGGCCCCTGGGTCGGTCGTTGCTCGGCCTCGCCGCGCTGGCCCAGGAGGAGGACGCCGAAGCCGCGTGGGAGCTGGCGCACGACGGACTGGAGGTCCTCGACCACTACGGCGACCGCATCGGGGTCACCGCGGCGCTCGAGCAGATCGCGTATCTGGCCATCGCTCTCGACGGGCCCGAGCGGTGCCTGCGTCTGCTCGCCGCGTCGCAACGGTTCCACGAGGAGACCGGGGTGGCCCGCTTCCCGCACGCGACCGGCCGGTTCGATCGCGCCCGCCGCACCGCGCACGCGGCACTCGACCCGTCCGAGGCGGCCGCATGTTGGGACGCGGGCGCCGCACGGTCGCTGGCCGAAGCGGTCGCCTACGCACGCCGCGGCCGGGGCGAGCGTCGACGTCCGCGGGTCGGCTGGATGTCGCTCACCCCCACCGAGCGCGACGTGGTGCGGCTGGTGGCCGAAGGTCACGCCAACGCCGAGATCGGGAAGCGGCTGTTCATCTCCGTCAACACGGTCAAGAAGCACCTCTCGCACGTCTACGCGAAGGTGGACGTCGGTGGACGTGCGGATCTCGCCGCTCAGGTCGCCCGCCGCGACCTGTAGGACGCGCCGTGCGCCGAGAGGTACCCGGTCGGGTGACGTTCCCCGGCGTCTGCTGGGTCATGGTCCAGACATGGCCCAGCGACGAAGGAGACGGCACATGTCCGACCACCGCACCCACCACGTCACCACCTCCGACGGCGTCACGATCGGCGCGACCGTGCACGGCGAAGGACCGCCGCTCGTGTTCCTCCAGGGGATCATCGGCGACGGCGACCTCGACTGGCGCGTGGTGCTGCCGCACCTGACCGATCGGTTCACCTGCCATCTGCCGAGCATGCGCGGCCGTGGCCTCAGCGGCGATCACCCCGACCTCGGCTTCGCTCGGCAGACCGACGACATCCTCGCCTACGTCGGCAGTCTGGGGCGACCGACCGGGCTGGTGGGCTGGTCCGGGGGCGGCGCCATGGCACTCGCCGTGGCAGCGCGGTCCGGCGCCGTGCACGCCGTGGCCACCGTCGAGCCGGGCATGCTGAGCCTGGCGGACGAGCAGGAGAAGGCGGCGCTCGGCGCCGCGGTCGCACGCACAGGGGAGCTGGCGGCCGACGGCAGGTTGTCGGCCGCGTCCCGCGCGTTCGCCGGTTGGCCCTTCAACGAGGAGGAGCTCGCCATGGCCGCGGCCGCGGGGTACTTCGAGGGCGCAGGACGCTACGCCCCGAACCTCCTCGATCTGCTCCGGCAGCTCATGCAGGACGGGCCCACGGTCGATGACCCGGCGGTGCTCGGCGCGATCACCGCTCCCGTGCTGGTCCTGCAGGGATCCGACACCAAGCGCTTCTTCCGTGCCAGCGCCGGGCACGTGACCGAGCACGTGCCCGACGCGCGCCGGCACGAGATCCCCGGCGCCGCGCACGCATCCCCGCTGACCCATCCCGAGGTGCTCGCCGAGGCGCTCACCGGCTTCTTCGCGGCGGCACGACAGCCGGCGTGAGGCACGGGTACCGCACGCGAGCGCGTCCCCGACGACAGGAACCCCGGGACCGTCGCCTGTGGAGGCGACGACCGGGGCTCCGTGTGTCGCGCGCGGGGAGGGATTCGAACCCCCGGCCGCCTGATCCGTAGTCAGGTGCTCTATCCGGACTGAGCTACCCGCGCGAGTGGTACGAGCGGAGGCAGAGGGATTCGAACCCTCGAGGGGGTGTATACCCCCAACGGGATTAGCAATCCCGCGCCATAGACCAGGCTAGGCGATGCCTCCAGGCGCCGCGAACCGCGTCAACGGCGCGCGGGCGCGGAGGGTAGCAGTGGCCCCCTGTGGGCGCGAACGGTGGTGTGCCGGGCCACGTAGCCTCGCGGGGTGGACCGCGTCGCCCAGAGCATCGTCGACCGTGCCCCGGCGCGCGTGCGCCCCGGGGTCGAGCTCGCGGTCCGCACCGTCGTCGACGCGGCGGACGACCGGCTGCCCGGCCTCGCCGCCGAGATCGCGTTCTTCGTGCTGCTCTCGCTCCCCCCGCTCCTCCTGGCCGTCTTCGGCACGCTCGGCGCGCTCGACCCCGTGCTCGAGGTCGACCTCCCCGCCCGGATGACGGAGCGCACCGTCGCGCTCGCCGGGGAGGTCCTCAACGCCCAGACGGTCGAGTCGACGATCCAGCCGACGATCGAGCGGATCTTCGACGAGGGCGGCGGTGGCATCGCGACCGTCGGCTTCCTCATCACGGTCATCGCGGCGTCGCGTGCCCTCCGGGTCGTGGCCACGGCCATCACGATCGCGTACGACCTCGAGGAGACCCGGCCCGGGTGGCAGCAGCGGGTCTGGGGGCTCGGCCTGACCCTCGTGGGGATGCTCCTCGCCCTCGTGCTCGTGCCGGTGATCGTGGCGGGGCCGGACTTCGGCGCGACGATCGCGCGCATGGCCGGTGTCGACCAGCTCTTCGCGGACGCCTACCGCATCCTCTACTGGCCCGTTGCCGGCGTCGTCGCGTGGCTCCTCATCGGGTCGCTCTACCACTACGTCGCGCCCTGGTGGACGCCGTGGCACCGCGATCTCGCCGGCGCGGCGCTCGCGATGGTCCTGTGGTTCCTGGGCTCGATCGCCCTGCGCGCCTACGCCGCCCAGACCATCTCGGGCCGCTCGATCTACGAACCGATCGCCGGCCCGTTGGTGCTGCTGCTGTGGCTCTACGTGAGCGCGCTCGCGGTGCTGCTCGGCGCGGAGCTGAACGCCGAGATCGAGCGCATGTGGCCGACGGAGCGCCCCGACCAGCCCGGGGTGCCCGGCGTGATGGCGGTCTCAGACGGCCCCGGAACCGGCGGTTGACGCGGGGACCGCGGCCGGCAGCGCGAAGCTGAACGACGTCCCGGTCCCGACCTCCGACCGGACGTCCAGCGTCGTGCCGTGCGCGGCCAGGATCTGCTCGCACAGGGCGAGGCCCAGGCCGACCCCGCCCGCCGGCCGGTCGCCGGGAGCGCCGCCGCGGAAGAACCGCTCGGTGATGCGCTCGAGGTCCTCCGGCGCGATCCCGGGCCCGTCGTCAGTGACGGAGACCCGCACGGTGTCACCCTCGCGGACGGCGCCGACGGCCACGGTCGTCCCCGGCGGGGTGTGCCGGAGCGCGTTGACGAGCAGGTTCTCGACGACGTGCTCGAACAGGCGTGGGTCGGCCACGACCGCCACGTCGGCGACGTCCAGCGAGACGTGGTGACCGTCGAGCACGGGCTCCATGCGGGCGAGCAGCGCCGTGATGACGGGCCGCAGCGCCATGGGTGCCGTCGTCACCTCCGACGAGCCGGCCTCGAACCGCGAGAAGTCCAGGAGCGCCGAGATCATGGTGCCGAGCCGCTCGCTGTTCGCCGTGAGCCGCGTCAGGAGGTCCCGGCGACGCTCCTCGTCGAGGGCGTCCCCGTGGGTCTTCAGCGTCTCTCCCACCCCGTGGATCACGGTCAGCGGGGTCCGGAGCTCGTGCGACACGTTGGAGACGAAGTCCGACTTCATCGCCTCCAGCTCCGTCAGCCGCTCGACGGTGCGACGCTCGGACGCGAACCGCTCGGCGTTCACGATGGCGTGCCCGGCGTGGGTCGCCAGCACCTCGAGCGCCTCCACCTCCGCCTCGTGCGGCTCGCCCGGGGTCGAGCGGGCACCGATCAGCGCCCCGATGACCTCGTCGCCGGCGAGGAGCGGCACGGCCACGGCCGAGCGCACCCCGTCGCGCCCGGGAAGCCGTCCCTCGAACGCCAGGTAGTCGCTCACGCTCACCGTCCGACGCTCGCACATGGCGCGGCCGGCGAGGCCACGGTCGGCGGGGATCCCGTAGGGCTCGTTCGCCGTGGGGAAGCCGCGGTGCCGCACCGGGACGAGGTAGCCGTCACGCACGACCCCGATGGTGGCGAGCTCGAAACCGAGCCCGACCACCGTGTCGGCGATGCGATCCATCAGCTCGTCGGGGTCGAGGGACGTCAGCCGCGTGAGCGCCGAGGCCAGCTCGGCGTGGCGGACGGCCCTGGAGCGGGCGTGGCGCTCGGCCGACAGCGTCCGGCGCAGGTGGATGCAACCCGTGACGACCATCCAGACCAGCACCGCGACGAGCGCGAGCTGGACGAGCACCTCGGTCCACGTCAGGTCGGAGGCCGCCAGGGCGACCGTGTAGCTCAGCACGGCCACGGGCTGGAGGATCCACTGCGCCCGGGGTGGGAAGAGGGCGGCCCCCATCCCCATCACGAGGCCGTACAGCACGCCGTAGCGCCGGGGGTCGCCGCCGACGTGGACGATGAAGGCCGTGAGGGCCGACATCGCGAGGGCGTTCCACACGTAGAACGTGGCGGTCGTGCCGACGCCCCGCCGACCGAGCGCGACAACGGCGGCGATCAGGAGCGCGGCCAGGGCCATGACCGCCAGCGCGCCGACGGAGATCTCGTCGAGGTGGGCGCCGTGCGAGCGCGCGTCGACGACGAGGATCGGGAGGACGAGCACGGTCGCGACGAGCCCCATCCGGGCGAGCCGGGTGGGGTCGAACGGATGCCACGACTCCGAACGCAGGACGTCGTCTCCGGACGCACTGGGACCGCCCGCGAGCGCGGGCGGTCCCAGTGTGCCTCGGGGCGTGGGGCGAGGTGGCCCGTTCGCGCAGGTCAGCCCTCGCCGAGGCCGGTCTCCTCGCCGGTCGGGGCCAGCGGGTCGGTGCCGGTGCCGCCCGTGTCACCGCCCACGGCGGGGTCCTCGACACCCGGCGACGTGCCGCCACCCTCGGCCTCGCAGGCGCCGAGACCGAAGGCGAGGCCTCCGGCGACGAGCAGGACGGGGAGCTTCGAACGGATCTTCATGCGTTTCCCTCCGGTCGGGATCGGTGGCACGACGGTGGCCCGCCCCCGGCGACGCTGCAACGGACGACGAGCACCCGTCCGTCCGCCGGGGTGCCCGGCCCGGAAGCCCGTCCGATGGCGCTCTGGAGCCCTCCCGGGCCCCTCCGGTCGGGCCGGCCGGGGTGGCCGTTCGGCCCGGCTCTCAGCGAACTCTCAGGCTCGGGCGTGCCGCGGGAGGCACAGCAGGAAGCGCCCGTCGGCGTAGCGGAGGGTGCCGCCGTGGGCCTCCGCGATCCCGCGTGCGATGGGCAGGCCGAGGCCGGACCCGCCGGCGTCACCGAGGGTGACGAACCGGTCGAAGACCTCCTCCTCGGCACCGGGTGGGAGCCCGGGTCCGTCGTCGCTGACGACGATCTCGACGTCCGCACCCCGCTCGCGGAGCGCGACCAGCACGCGGTGCCGCGCGTGCCGCGCCGCGTTGTCGACGAGGTTCGTCACCGCCTCGTGGATGGCCTCGCCGTCGACCTCGGCCACGAGGTCCCCGGCGGCCTCCACGTCGAGCGTGAGCAGGGGGGAGAGCCCCCGCTGGCGTGCCACCACGTCCCGCACGACCTCCTCCAGGGGCGTGGGCGAGAAGCTCGGCGGTTCCAGAGCGTCGAGGCGCGCCACCCGCAGCAGGGACGACAGCAGCCGCGACGCCCGCGCGACCTCTCGCGCGAGGGAGTCGAGCAGGCGGTCGCGCTCCCCCAGGTCGTCGCTGCGCAGGAGCGAGCCGACGGTGGCCCGGATCCCGGCCATCGGGGTGCGCAGCTGGTGGGCCGCGTCGGCCAGGAAGCGCCGGCTCGTCTCCTCCGATGCCTGCGACCGCGCCAGCGCCTGCTCGAGCGCGTCGAGCATGCCGTTGAACGCGGTCACCATGTCCGCCAGCTCCTCGTCCTCCTCACGGGCAGGCAGCCGTTCCTCGATGTCCCCGTCGGCGATCCGGCGCGCGGTCCGGGCCACGACCCGGACGGGGCGCAGCACGAGCGACGAGGTGCGGTCGAACAGGGCGTACGCGAGCGCGATCACGGCGATCGTGCCGACGACCTCCAGGACGAGCAGGCGCTCGAGCGTGGCGTCGATGCCCCCGCGCGAGGCGAGGATGAACAGGTCGCTGCCGTCGGCGAGTGCGAACTGCCGCCAGGCGTAGCCGGCCTCGGACCCGCCGCCGGGCGGCACGCGGTCGAAGGCCGGGGCGCCTGGGCTCGCGAGCACGTCACCGGAGACGGTGCGGACGACCGCCCGGAGGCCGGCGGCGTCGAGGCGCTCGGCGGCGGCCTGGGCCCCCATCGGCTCGTCGAGGACCTCCTGCGCGAGCTGCTGGCGGGCGTCGAGGACCGCCTCGAGGTTCGAGAGCATGAGGTCACGCAGGCTCAGGTAGACGAGGACGTCGAGGGCGAGGACGAGCGCCGCGACCACGGCGACCCCCGACAACGTCACGCGCCGCCGCAGCGAGGTCGGCCGCAGCCTCGCGAGCGGCGTCACGAGCGCAGCACGTAGCCGGCCCCGCGCACGGTGTGCAGCACGCGGGGACCGTGCTCCTCGAGCTTGCGGCGCAGCGTGCTCACGTAGACCTCGACGAGGTTGCCGTCGTACGACGCGAAGTCCCACACGAGGGCGAGGAGGCGCTCCTTCGACAGGACCACCCCCGGCCGGCGCGCGAACGCGACGAGGAGGTCGAACTCGGTCGGCGTGAGCTCGACCGGGGTGCCGCCGCGCACCACGGTCCGCGCGTCCTCGTCCACGACGAGATCCCCCAGCTGCAGGCTCCGGGACGAGGCGCGCCCGGTCCGCCAGAGCAGGACCCGCACGCGGGCCAGGAGCTCCGGCATGGCGAAGGGCTTGACCAGATAGTCGTCCCCGCCGACGTCGAAGCCGGTCAGGCGGTCCTGGAGCGTCTCGGCCGCCGTGACGAAGACGATGGGCGCGTCGGAGCTCCCGCGCAGGTCGCGGGCGACGTCGAAGCCGTCCGGTCCGTCGGGGAAGCGGATGTCGAGCACCGCGAGGTCGGGGCGGAACGACCCCGCGAGGTCCGCGGCCCGGCTGGAACGGCTCGTGGAGCGCACCGTGTAGCCCTCCTGCCGGAGCGCGGAGGCGATGGCGTCACGCAGCGTCCGGTCGTCCTCGACCACGAGGATCCGCGGTGTGGCCTCCACCCTGGCGCTCCGGCTGCCGGCGGCGGAGGGTGAGGGATTCGAACCCCCGGACCCTTGCGGGTCGCTCGCTTTCAAGGCGAGTGCATTCGTCCGCTCTGCCAACCCTCCGA